>DASXQC010000659.1:0-10051 GCA_036493235.1 Reyranella sp. | reverse complement strand
TACATCCTCGACGAGCCGACCACCGGCCTGCACTTCGAGGACGTGCGCAAGCTGCTCGAGGTGCTGCATCGCCTGGTCGAGACCGGCAACACGGTGCTGGTGATCGAGCACAATCTCGAGGTCATCAAGACCGCCGACTGGGTCCTCGATCTCGGCCCCGACGGCGGCACCGGCGGCGGCCGGATGGTCGCCGAAGGCCCGCCCGAGGAGATCGTGAAGGTGGCCGACAGCTACACCGGCCAATACCTCGCCCGCCTGCTGCCGCGCAGCGCCGCGGCCAAGAAGCGGGCCTGACATGCACACGGCGCTCTCGGTGCGCCGTGACGCCGGGCGCAGCATCGAGACCATCACCGGCCCGCGCTCGGCCTGGCGCTTCCGGCCGCACTATCACGCGGGTGACGAGATCGTCCGCTTGAGTGCCGGCCGTGCACGCCTTCGCTTGTCCGATCGCACGCGCCTCGTCGAGGCTGGCGAAACGGTCGTTGTCCCCGCCGGCATCGTCCACCGCTTCGAGCCGGTCGATGCCGAGGGCTGGGCCTTCACCTCCGAATTTGCCCTACCGAGCGACAGCGCCCGCGACCGCCTCGGCCCGGCGGTCGGCCAGCCCCTGGTCGCGCGCGCGATCGACCTGCTGGTCCATCGCGCCTCCTTGCGCAGCGACGCCGAGGAACTCGCCAGCGAATGCGGCGTCTCGGCCGGTTACCTCGCCCGCACCTTCCAGCGCGCGACCGGCACGGGCCTGCACAACTTCCATGTCCTGATGGTGCTGCAGAAAGCCAAGGCCCTGCTGCGCGGCGGTGCGCCGCTGGTCGACGCGGCGTTCGACAGCGGTTTTTGCGACCAAGCTCACCTGACGCGCGAGTTCGTGCGCACCTACGGCTTCACGCCCAAGGTCTTCCGCTCGGCCTGGGCCAACTGACAGCTCAGATCGCCTGCGACCTGACAGGTCAGATCCATCCAAGACCGCGGCGCGTCCTCTGGTGAGGATGGCGCCATGACCCAGACACCCCGCTTCACCGTCATCCCCGTCGCCAAGCGCCGCGCCTACTGGATCGGCGGCCAGCATCAGGCCGTGATCGCCGGCGGTCCCGAGACCGCCAACCGCTACGCCCTCTCCCACTCCACCATCGCTGTCGGCGGCGGCGCCCTGGAGCATCGCCACAGCCGCGAGGCCGAGTCGTTCTATGTCATCACCGGCAAGTTGCGCTTCGCCATCGATGGCCAGACGGTGACCCTCGCCACAGGCGACTTCCTCCACGCCGAGCCCGGGCTGAAGTACAGCTTCGAGGCGCTCGAGCCGACCGAAGTGCTGATCCTCTACGCGCCAGCCGGCCTCGAGCGGTTCATCGCCGAAGCCGGCCTCGCCGATCCCGGCGCCTATCTGCGCTCGATCGACGAGGCGGGTGCGGTGCTCGCCGCGGCGCCGGCCTACGGCGTCAACTACACGGCCGCGAAGAGCGGCTGAGCGATCAGGGAGGTCCGAAGACCCCGGCCCATTTCTCGCGCACGGTGCCGGCCTGAAAGACGCCCTTCAGGATCTCCCACATGCCCTCGTAGGCAATGACGAACGGATTGTCGGGATGCGAGCGCCGATGCACGAGGCCGTACTTCATCGGCACATCCGATCGCTCGGCCTGGTAGGTGCCGAACAGGCGATCCCAGATCATCAACGTGCCGCCGAAATTCCGGTCGATGTATTCCGGGTTGCTGGCGTGGTGCACGCGATGCGACGACGGCGTGTCGATGACCCATTCGAGCCAGCGGACATGCGGCACTAGCTCGGTATGGACGAAGAACTGGTAGGCGGCATTGGCCGAGACCATGGTGTAGACCCACACCGGATCGAACCCGATCCAGACGACCGGCAGGTAGAACAGGAAGATGCCCGACAGCAGCGGCGTCCACGGCAGGCGGAGCGCGGTCGTGGCGATCATCCGCTCGCCGCTATGGTGCACGCTGTGCGACGCCCATAGGATGCGGCTGCGGTGCGAGCAGAGATGCTCGAAGTATTAAACGAAGTCGACCAGCAGAAACAGCATCAGCACGGTCGGCCAGTGCGTCCAGGACAGCGGGATGGTGAACAGCCGGAACTTGTACACCGTCGCCGCGATGATGCCGTACATCACGCCCTGGGCGATCGCCTGCGTGCGGTAATGGCCGATGGTCATGCAGATCGACAGCCGCGCGTCCCGCCACGGATAGGCACCATCGCGCCGAACGCACCACCTCGACCAGGCGACCGAGGCCGGGGAACGGCCAGTCGAGCGTGCGGCGCAGGCGCGGGCCTGTTTCCGTCTCGTCGGCGAGCGCGGTGCAGCCGAACAGATAGGCGCCGTGCAGCAGCCAGATGCCGGGACGGTTCACCGTCCGGGCGATGGCGTCGATCTCGCCGGCATAGGGAGAAATACGCTGCATCCAGCGCTTCACGATCGGATCGCCCAGCCGGGCCAGCAGGCCGCCGAACGGCAGCCAGCCGAGGCAGGCATCGCGCACCGCGAGTGCCGGTCCGGGTCGCAGCACGTCGGGTACCAGGGGCACGGGCTGCATGAAATGAGCGATTACTCATCTTTAGTGGAAGCGTCAAGCCGCCGCCAGCGGATCTCGCCGAGGTCGTAGCCGAACTGCCGCTCGACCACGGCGGGCGTGGCGTCCGAGGCGTCGGCGCCGCGGCCGGCAACGCGGGCCTGGGCGACCTCCTTGGGCACCTCGAGCCACAGGCCCTCGAACGGCACACCCACCTCGCGCGCCAAAGCCTCGGCCATCTGCCGCTCCTCGGGCTTGGCGAACACTGCGTCGAGGATGGCGCTGTGACCCGCGCGCAATGCCTGCCCCGCGCGCTCGAACATCGCGGCATAGACCTTGGCCGAGCCCTCCGGCGTGTAGCTGCCGCGCGGCATGTGCTCCTCGAGCGGAATGCCGGCCAGCCGCTTGCGCTCGACGTCGCTGCGTACAACGACAGCGCCCGGCACGCGGCCGATCTCGGGCGCGCGCCTGATCGCCATCGTCGACTTGCCGCTGCCCGACAGGCCGCCGATCGCCACCAGGCGCGTCGGCGCAGGCGCGAGGAACGACAACGCGACACGCTGGTAATCGCGCGCCCGCGAGGTGTCGCCGTTGCCGACCGCGGCAGCCTGCGAATCGACGAAGGCGCGGATCGAGGCGCGGCGCGACAGGAACATCGGCAGCAGCGCCAGCGCCTCGTGATGCGGTGCCGACGGCAGCTCGGCGATGCGCCAAAGCCATTCGTTGAGCAGCCGGTTGGCGAGCGGCTGCAGCTTGCGCTCGCACAGGTCCATCAGCGCGAACGAGAGGTCGTAGAGCACGTCGATGTTGGCGATGCGCTCGGAGAACTCGATCGCATCGAACGGCACCGGCTTGCCGTCGATCAGGACGATATTGCGCAGGTGCATGTCGCCATGGCAGCGGCGGATTGCGCCGGCCTCGACGCGCCGCGCGACGAGATCGATGTACGGCTCCAGCGCGGCCGGCATCTTCTCCGCCAGCGTCTCGCTCGCCGCCACATCGAGCCGCTCGCCCTGCTCGCGCATCTGGCGGATATCGGCCGCGACCGAGTGCCGATAGTCGTCCGGCCGGCCGAAGCCGTCGCGGATCGGGGCGAGGCTGTCGTGGTAGCGCGCAACGCGGGCACCGAGCGCGGCCATCAGCCCGGGCGTGAGCCGGCCGCGCTCGGCCATGCGGTCGAGCAGGCCGTCCTCGTCGAACCGGCGCATCACGACGACCCAGTCGTTCTCCACTTGCTCGACGCCGAGATAAATCTCGGGCGCCAGCCGCCGGTTGATCTCGACCTCGGCCTCGCACATGGCGCGGCGGCGTTCGGCAGTCGAGAAGTCCATGTAGGGGAACTTCACCGCGCGCTTCAGCTTGTAGGCATGATCGCCCGACAGGAAGACCACCGCACCGTGCGTGTCGATGCGCTTGGCCGGCGCCAGCCGCTTCTCGAGCGCAGCGATGACGGCCGACTGGTCCTCGACCACGAAGGACGGTTTCATGCCTCCGGCTCGTCGTCGTAGGGATCGATGTGCACCGTCACGTCGGCGCGCGGGAAGGCCTCGCGGATCGCCGCCTCGACCGAATCGCTGATCACATGGGCGCGGCCGAGCGACATGGTCGGATGCAGAACCATGTGGAGCTGGATGAACTGGTGCAAGCCGGACGAGCGCGTGCGCAGGTCGTGCACGCTCTGCACGCCGGGATGGCGGCGCACGATGTGCAGGATCCTGCGGCGATCCTCGTCGGGCAGTTCGCGGTCCATCAGCACGTCGATCGACTGCCGCCCGATTCCCCAGGCGCCGAAGCAGAGATACACCGCGACGCCCAGCGCCACGGCGAGGTCGATCATCGGTTCGGCGAAGCGGCTCGACAGCCAGATGCCCACGCCAACGGCGATGTTGGCGACCATGTCGGTCGTGTAGTGCGCCCGGTCGGCGGTGACCGCGAGCGACGAGGTGCGCCGCACAACGTAGCCCTGGAACGTCATGAGCCCGAGCGTCAGCACCACGGCGAGCGCGCTCACCGCAATGCCGACGAACTCGTCCTGCACCGGCTTCGGGTTCCGAAAGCGATCGATCACGGTCAGCAGCAGCCCGCCCGCCGAGGCCGCGATGAAGCCCGCCTGCGCCATGCCCGCCAGCGCCTCCGCTTTGCCGTGCCCGAAGCGATGATCCTCGTCAGCCGGCGCGAGCGCCGTGCGGATCGCGACGAAGGTGATCAGCGAGCTCACCAGGTCGAGCGACGAATCGATCAGCGACGACAGCATGCTGACTGAATCGGTGATCAGCCAGGCGCCGGTCTTGGCCACAATCAGCACCGTCGCGATCGACATCGAGGCGATGCTCGCCCAGCGCATCAGCCGCGGAGCGTGCGCGGGCGTCGACGTCAGGGGTACAGGGTTCGTGTCGACCATGGCGCCTCCGCGGACGGACGGCGGTATTCGAGGCGGTCGTGCAGCCGGAACGGCTGGTCCTGCCAGAACTCGATCAGCGACGGCTGCAGGCGAAAACCGGACCAGTGCGGCGGCCGCGGCACCTTGCTCACCAGGTAGCGGGTGCCGAACTCGGCCACCCGCTTCTCCAGGGCGAACCGGCTCTCGAGCGGCCGTGACTGATCCGAGGCCCAGGCGCCGATCTGGCTGCCGCGCGCACGGGTGTCGAAATAGGCGTCGGCCTCCTCGGGCGTGGTCTGCGCCACCGGCCCCTCGAGCCGCACCTGCCGGCGCAGCGACTTCCAATGGAACAGCATGGCCGCCTTGGGATGGTCGATCAGCTGCCGGCCCTTGCGGCTCTGGTAGTTGGTATAGAAGACGAAACCCTGAGCATCGAAGCCCTTGAGCAGCACCATGCGCAGCGACGGCATACCGTCCGGCCCGACGGTCGCCAGCGACAGGCCCGAGGGGTCGTTGGGCTCGGTCTTCTCGGCCTCCCCGTACCACTCGGCGAACAAGGCCAGCGGGTCGGCGGTCTCCTTGATCATCACCACAATATGCAGGGCTAAAGGACCTTCCACCACCGCCATCTTGTCCCGCAGCCGTTGCCCCGCTAAGAACGATGCCATGACCTCTGCCGCACAACTCATGGCCGGAAAAAAGGGCCTGATCATGGGCGTCGCCAACGAGCGCTCGATCGCTTGGGCGATTTCCAAGGCCTGCCACGACGCCGGCGCCAAGCTCGCCTTCACCTTCCAGGGCGACGCGCTGGAGAAGCGGGTGCGGCCGCTGGCCAAGAGCATCGATAGTGAAATCGTCATGCCCTGCGACGTCACCGACGCGGCCAGCATCGACGCGGCCTTCGCCGAGATCGAGAAAAAGTGGGGCGGCCTGGACTTCCTGGTCCACGCCATCGCCTTCTCCGACAAGAACCAGCTCAAGGGCCGCTACCTCGACACCACGCCCGAGAACTTCGCGCTGACCATGAACGTCAGCTGCTACTCGTTCACCTCGGTGGCGCAGCGCGCGGTGCCGCTGATGAAGGACGGCGGCAGCCTGCTCACCCTCACCTACTACGGCGCCGAGCGCGTGATCCCTCATTACAACGTCATGGGCGTCGCCAAGGCGGCGCTCGAGGCGAGCGTGCGCTATCTCGCGATGGACCTCGGCGAGCAGAAGATCCGGGTCAACGCCATCTCCGCCGGGCCGATCAAGACGCTGGCCTTCTCCGGCATCGGCGACGCCCGCTACATCCTGCGCTGGAACGAGCTCAACTCGCCGCTCAAGCGCAACATCGAGCCCAGGGAAGTCGGCAATGCCGGCCTCTATCTCCTGTCCGACATGGGCACCGGTGTGACCGGTGAAGTGATGCACGTCGACGCCGGCTACCACGTCGTCGGCATGGTCAAGACCTCGTCCGCGAAGCAGATCGCCGAATTGCTCGGCAACTTCGAAGGCGAGTAGATCGGAGGCCGGTTCATGGCCGGCAGCAGTTTCGGCACCTTCTTCAAGTTCACCAGCTGGGGCGAAAGCCACGGGCTCGCGATCGGCTGCGTGGTCGACGGCGCGCCGCCGCGCATTCCCCTGAGCGAAGCCGAGATCCAGGTGTGGATGGACAAGCGCCGGCCCGGCCAGTCGCGCTTCGTAACCCAGCGCCAGGAGCCGGACACGGTGAAGATCCTGTCCGGCGTGTTCGAGGGCGTCACGACCGGCACGCCGATCGCGCTGCATATCGACAACGTCGACCAGCGCAGCCGCGACTACGGCGAGATCAAGGACCAGTTCCGTCCCAGCCACGCCGACTACACCTATTTCAAGAAGTACGGCGTGCGCGACTATCGCGGCGGCGGCCGCCAGTCGGCGCGCGAGACGGCCGTGCGCGTCGCCGCCGGCGCGGTCGCCCGCAAGATCCTGGGCGACGGCGTCAAGGTGCGCGGCGCGGTGGTGCAGATCGGCACCCAGAAGATCGACCGCGCGAGCTGGGACTGGGAAGCGATCGGCGACAATCCCTTCTGGTGTCCTGACCGCCAGGCGGCGCAGGTCTGGGAAGGCTATCTCGACGACGTCCGCAAGCGCGGCAGCTCGTGCGGCGCGGTGATCGAGATCGTGGCGTCCGGCGTGCCGGTCGGCATCGGCGACCCGGTGTACGACAAGCTCGACGCCGACCTCGCCAAGGGCCTGATGAGCATCAATGCCGTGAAGGGCGTCGAGATCGGTGACGGTTTCGCGACTGCTGCGATGAGCGGCGAGCAGAACGCCGACGAGATGCGCATGAAGGACGGCCAGCCGGTGTTCCTGGCCAACCATGCCGGCGGCATCCTGGGCGGCATCTCGACCGGCCAGGACATCGTCTGCCGGATGGCCGTGAAGCCCACCAGCTCGATCCTCCATCCGGTGCGCAGCGTCGACAGGTTCGGCAACGAGGTCGAACTGCGCACCAAGGGCCGTCACGACCCATGCGTTGGCCTGCGCGCCACGCCGGTGGCCGAGGCGATGGTGGCCTGCGTGCTGGCCGATCATCTGCTGCGCCACCGCGCCCAATGCAGCTGACAGTGCGCGGCTGAGGGCTGATGGAAGTCCGCTACGGACGTTTTCACAACATCGGCATGGCGGTGGTCGCGACGGGCATGATCGGCACCGCGCTGCTGCTCATGGCCCAGCACCCGGACCGCACGCCGCGCCTGTCGCTGCACGATCCGCGCCTCGACCTCTACCTGCTGCTCGGCTTCGCGCTGGTCTTCTATGCCTGGCTGGGGCTGAGCCGCTATATCAACCGCGCGCCGCAGGTGGTGATCGACCGCAACGGCCTCTTCCTGGGCTTCGGCCGCAACCGAAGATTCACCTGGGATGAGATCGAATGGGTGCGCCTGCACCGGGTGGCGATCCGGCCGCAGCTGCAGATCGGCCTCGAGCCGCAGGCCTTCGTCGAGGCCAACCTCCGGCTGTCGATGTGGAACCTCGACGACGGGCTGAAGCCGATCCGCGGCGTGCCGGCCGCCCTCGTGCTGCGCGACAATGGACTCGACGCCCGTGCGACGGCCATGCTTGACGCTGTGAAGTCGTTTCGGCCCAATCTCGTCCGACCCTAGACCGGAGTAGCCGACCCCATGCGGCGTTTCATTGTCGGCCTGCTGGCCACCATCGGCTTCGTGACCGTGCTGTCGATCGCGGGCGCGGTACTGTTCGTCGTCAATGGGCCGCTCGCGCCCAAGTCGCTGCCCGACCACGTGGTGCTGTCGCTCGACCTGCGCCAGGTGCCTAAGGAAGGCAGTTCCGGTGGCGGCGGGCTGCGCGGCCTGCTGCAGGACGACCGCGACCTCACCGATACCGTCCAGCTGCTGTGGCAGGCGGCCGACGATCCGCGCGTGGTCGGCCTCTACGTCGAGGTCGGCGACGACGATGCCGGTCTCGGTCGGGTCCAGGAGCTGCGCGACGCGATCTCGCGCTTCCGCGGCAAGGGCAAGTTCGCGATCGGCTTCGCCGAGGAGCTGGGCGGCAACGGCGACCACTTCGCCGACTACTATCTCGCCTCGGCGCTCGACCAGATCTGGATGCAGCCGAGCGGCGGCTTCCAGGTGATGGGCCTGGCCGTCGAATCGCCGTTCCTGCGTGGCGGGCTCGACAAGCTCGGCATCAAGGTCGAGGGCGGCAAGCGCTGGGAGTACAAGAGCGCCCCCGACACCTTCACCGAGACCGGTTTCACCACCCCGGCGAAGCAGAACCTGCAGCAGCTGCTCGACAGCCTGTACGGCCAGTTCATCAATGACGTCGCCCGCGAGCGCAAGATGCCGGCGGAGAAGTTACGGCAGCTGATCGACAGTGCACCGTTCGAGGCCGAGCGGGCGCTGAAGGAGAAGCTGGTCGACAAGCTCGGCTACCGCGCCGACGCCATGAACGAGGTGTGGAAGCGTGCCGGCTCGACCCGCGACCTGGTGACGATCCAGGAGTATGCCGGCGACGACAAGCGCCCGCACGCGACCAGCGGCGACGTGATCGCCCTGGTGCGTGTGACCGGCACCATCAGCTCCAGCACCGGCGGCGGCGGGTTGCTCGACGACGATAGCGGCGCCACTTCCGATGACGTGGTCGACGCGCTCGACAGCGCGGCGCGCTCCAAGGAGGTGAAGGCGATCGTGCTGCGCATCGATTCGCCCGGCGGCACCTATCCCGCGTCCGACGCCATGGCCGATGCGGTCGCCCGCGCCCGCTCGGCCGGCAAGCCGGTCATCGTGTCGATGGGCGACGTCGCGGCCTCGGGCGGCTATCTCGCGGCGGTGCGCGCCGACGTGATCGTCGCCGAACCCGCCACCATCACCGGCTCGATCGGCGTGTTCGGCATCTGGCCGGTCGCGTCGGAGCTGCTGAACACGCTGGGCGTCAATTTCGAGCGGCTGTCGACCGGCCGCAATGCGGGCATGTTCTCGACGTACCAGCCGCCGACCGAGGCGCAGAAGGCGGTGATCAATAAGTCGCTCGACCTGATCTACGCCGATTTCACGCGCCAGGTCGGCGAGGCGCGCAAGCTCGATCCGGCCAAGGTCGATGCCGCCGCGCG
Organism: Reyranella sp.; assembly: GCA_036493235.1. Lineage (GTDB taxonomy): Bacteria > Pseudomonadota > Alphaproteobacteria > Reyranellales > Reyranellaceae > Reyranella. The sequence goes on along the minus strand of DASXQC010000659.1, from coordinate 554 downwards.
CGGCCGCGTTTTCAGCGGCGTCGACGCCAAGCAGGCCGGGCTGATCGACGAGTTAGGCGGCCTGCAGCTCGCACTGCAGATCGCCAAGGCCAAAGCCAACATCGACGAGGCCCAGCCGATCCGCGTGCGCCACTTCCCGCCCGAGAACGACCGCTGGCAGAAGCTGGCCGATCGCGTGATGCGGCTGGCCGGCGTCGATTCGCGCGCGCCGATGGTGAGCGTGCCGCGCGAGCTGCGCGAGACGCTGGCGCGATTCGGCATTGCCGCGCGTCAAGGCAATGTCCGCCTGCCGCCGCTGCCGCCGCTCTGGCACTGACCCTCTTGCTTCCTCCCTACGCGAAGCGTGGGGAGGTGCCCCGCTCATAGCGGGGCGGAGGGGTCATAGGCCGCAGTCGTGTTGTCGCCCATGACCCCTCCGGCGGCGCGCAGCGCCGCCACCTCCCCGCGCTATGCGCAGGGAGGAAGCTAGCGCCGCTCGCTCAACAGGGCATCGACGGCGCTCCACATCGTCCAGGCGTTGGCGAGCGTGACGGCGTTGAAATCGACGTGGCCGA
>DASXQC010000658.1:0-9900 GCA_036493235.1 Reyranella sp. | reverse complement strand
CGAAGTCGCCCAGGGCCGCCACTGTTTGCGGGATGATGCGCTCGTTGATGCCGCTCAAGTGCAAGCCGCCCAGCACGCGTGCAGCTTCACGCCGGGAAAGCAGTCGCGTGCGTGCGCCAGGACCTTGATCACACCGGCGTGGCTGCAGGCCGTGAGCCCTACCACGCCTTTGTCGCGCGCGTGGAAGGGACGAAGCGTTCGTCGATCAGCAACTCGTCGAGTTCCAGCCCCGATTGTCGAGGGTACGACGATGCTGGCCGGGCATGCCGACCTCGAAGCCGCTGCGGCGGGGTATCTCGCCGGTGACGTAGACGGTGTCATCAGCGATGGCCTGCGCATCCCTGAGACTTGATTGGCCCCACGAGGCCGGTCACGGTGCGCTCGACGCCGTCGAGGTCAATCGTGTGGGCATCTTGCAAGTTCCTCGGCCGCGAACGATAGTTGATGCATATCGGCTGCATCCTTACCTTTAATAATGGCGGTCGGCCTTAGGGAGGTGTGTATGGCTCGGGCCATGTCGCGTCTGGTGGCGCTTACTCTCTTTCTTACGGTCGTCACGGCGACACCGTCCCACGCCCAGGATCAGAAAGGCACGTTGGTCTTCGCCGTCGAGACGCTCGGCGCCCAGACCCTCGATCCGATCCTCGAAGGCCGTCCCGGCAACGCCGTCTACCAGGCGGTGATGTACGACTCGCTGGTCGGCTTCAACCTGCAGAAGGGTGGTGTCGGTCCGGGCGTCGCCGAGCGCTGGGAACTCTCGCCCGACGGCCTGACCTGGACCTTCTTCATCCGGCCCGGCCAGACCTTCCACAACGGCGACAGGCTTACCGCCCACGATGTGAAGTTCAGCCTCGAGCGCCAGATGGGGCCAAACTCGCTCGCCTCCGCCGCCGCGAGCATGCGGCGCACGATCAAGAGCATCGAGGTGGTCGACGATCTGACAGTCAAAGTCCACACCATCAGCCCGCAGATCGGCCTGCCGGCCGGCCTGTCGCGCGCGGTGGCGCCCGAGGGCGCGATCATGCCCAAGGCCTATATCGAGAAGGTTGGCGAGGAGGAGTTCCGCAAGAAGCCGATCGGCAGCGGCCCGTGGAAGTTCGGGCGCAACGTGCCGGGCGACCGCATCGAGTTCACCGCCGTCACCACGCCGCATTGGCGCGGCCGGCCACACTTCAAGGACCTGACCGTCCTGCTGGTGCCGGAAGAGAGCACGCGCGTGGCGATGGTGCGCACCAGCGAGGCGGCGATCGCCTCGATCGGTCCGGAGACCATGCTCGGCGCCTCGCGCGCCGGGCTCGAGGTGCTGTCGGTGCCCGGCACGATGCAGGCGGTCTTCCAGTTCTGGGGCACCTACAAGCCGGGAGTGAAGGACTCAGCCATCGGCAAGCGACGCGTGCGCGAGGCACTGTCGCTGGCGATCGATCGCAAGCAGGTGATCGAGCACGTCATGAACGGCAAGGCGCAGATGCCCTATCCCTTCGCGACCTTCGCCTACACCGACTATTTCAGCGCCGAACGCTGGAAGAAGTGGGCGGACGAGGCGTACCGCTACGATCCGGTCCTGGCGAAGAAGATCCTCGCCGAGGAAGGTTATCCCAACGGATTCGAGCTGAAGTTCGCCAACACCGCACTGCCCGGCACGCAGTTCATGGTCGATATCGGCACCGCGATCGCCGACATGTGGACCAAGATCGGCGTCAAGGTGACCTTGAAGCATTATGAATGGGGCTCGTTTGCGCCGATGGAGCGCGGCGACCAGGCGGGGCTGGTCGGTTGGGCCTCGATGTACCGCACGGCCGGCCGGCCCGACGCGCCGTGGCGCTACGACGGCGCCTTCTCGCCCGAGAGCATCCAGCGCCTTCTGGGTGACAAGGAAAGCTGCGACGCCGCGTGCGAGGACTTCGTGAAGACCTATCGCGCCCTGCTGGCCGAGCTCGATCCGATCAAGCGCACGGCGCTGACCGATCACATGGTCGAAGTGGTGGCCAATTCGTGGACGGTGATGCCGATCCTCGAAGGCATGGGCTACTACGCGATCAATACCAAGAAGGTCGGGCGGTTCGAGGCGATCGCCGGCCGGCACGAGCTGGGCGACGTGTTCGAACGCGTTCCCCGTCCCGAGGAAACCCCCTGGAAGAAGTGAGCAGTCGCTAGTCATGAAGCGTTACATCGCGCGCCGCCTGATGCAGGGCGTAGTCCTGCTCTGCATGGTGGCGACGATCGTGTTCTTCCTCGGCAGACTGACCGGCAATCCGGTCGACCTGATGCTGCCCGAGGACGCCACCGTCGAGGATCGTGCCGCGCTGACCAAGACGCTCGGCCTCGACGGTCCGATCACCGAGCAGTTTGCGATCTTCGTCGGCAAGGCACTGCACGGCGATCTCGGCACCTCGATCCGCATGCGGCAGCCAGCGGTCGAGGCCTTCTTCGACCGGCTGCCCAACACGCTGATGCTGATCCCCTGGGCGCTGCTGCTCGGCATGATCCTCGGCATCCCGCTCGGCGTCGTGGCGGCGCTCAACCGCGGTGGCTTTCTCGACCGCGCGGCCGGCACGGTCGCAGTGCTGGGCGTCGCCGTGCCGAGCTTCTGGCTCGGCGTGCTGCTGATCTTCGTGTTCAGCGTGCAGCTCGGCTGGCTGCCGTCGGGCCGCATGGGCGGCCCGGAGCATTTCGTCCTGCCGGTGATCACGCTAGCCACCTTCCTGGTGGCCGGCTTCATGCGCATCACCCGCTCGGCGATGCTCGAGGTGATGGAGAGCGAGTTCGTCAAGCTCGCGCGCATCAAGGGCTTGAGCGAGGGCGTGGTGATCTGGAAGCACTGCCTGCGCAATGCCCTGATCCCGGTGCTGACCCTGTGGGGCGTGTTCGTCGGCAACCTGATCACCGGCGCGATCGTCACCGAGACCGTGTTCGCCTGGCCCGGTATCGGCCGGCTGACCTACGAGGCGGTGATCTACCGCGACTTTCCGCTGCTGCAGGCGGTGATCATCCTGAAATCGATCCTCGTCCTGTCGATCAATCTCGTCGTCGACATCCTCTACGCCTATGTCGATCCGCGGATAAGGCTCGCCTGACCATGGCCGTCGCCGATCCTTCCCCGCGCGCCTCGCTGTGGCGCCTGTTCTGGCCGGCACGGGTGCCGGCCGGCTTCCGGCGCACCGCGCGCGTGCCGTGGATTCCCATCGTCATCATGTCGTCGATCGTGGCCATGGCGGTGTTCGCGCCGCTGCTGGCGCCGCATTCGCCGATCGACCAGACCCTGCGCGACAAGCTCCTGCCGCCGGTCTGGCTGGACGGCGGCAGTCCGAAGTACGTGCGGGGCACCGACGCCTTCGGCCGCGATGTGCTGAGCCGCCTGATCTACGGCGCGCGAGTCAGCCTGATCGTGGCGCTGCTGGCCCTGACCGCGGGCGGCGGCATCGGCCTGCTCGTCGGTATCGTGGCGGGCTATGTTGGTGGCGCGGTCGACAGCCTGCTGATGCGCCTGGTCGACGCGGCCTTCACCTTCCCGGCGATCCTGTTTGCGCTGCTGCTGGCGGTCACCATGGGCCAGGGCCTGGGCACCCTGGTGATCGCCATCAGCCTGCTGTTGTGGGCGAGCTTCGCGCGGGTCATCCGCGGCGAGGTGCTGTCGCTTCGGCAGCGCGATTTCGTGGCGCTCGCCAGGGTGCGCGGCTGCTCGGCCCCGCGCATCATGCTGACCCACATCCTGCCCAACGTCCTCAACACCTTCATGGTGCTGGTGACGCTCAACATCGGCGTGGTGATCATCGCCGAGGCGACGCTCTCCTTCCTCGGGGCCGGCATCCCGCCGCCGACGCCGACCTGGGGCCTGATGATCTCGGAGGGACGCGGCCGCCTTACCGACGCCTGGTGGGTGGCCCTAATCCCGGGCATCGCCATCACCCTGATGGTGTTGTCGGTCAACCTGTTCGGCGACTGGCTGCGCGACCGCCTCGATCCAAGGCTGCGCCAGCTATGAGCGAGACCGTTCTCGAAGTGCGCGACCTGCACACCCACTTCTTCCTGCGCCGTGGCGTGGTCAAGGCGGTCGACGGGGTGAGCTTCTCCCTGCGGCGCGGCGAGGTGCTGGGCCTGGTCGGCGAATCGGGCTGCGGCAAGAGCCTGACCGCGCTGTCGCTGATGCGGCTGCTGCCCAAGGGCGGCGCGCGCACCATCAAGGGCGAGGTGCTGCTCGACGGCGAGAACATCCTCGATCGCTCGCCGGCGGCGATGCGCGAGATTCGCGGCCGCAGGATCTCGATGGTGCTGCAGGATCCGCAGACCTCGCTCAACCCGGTGTTCTCGATCGGCGACCAGATGCGCGAAGCCATTCTGCGCCGCCATCGCGTGCCGCGTCAGCAGGTAACGCAGGAGGCGGTGGAGGCCTTGCGCCGCGTCGAGATCGCCGCGCCCGAGCAGCGGCTCGGCCAGTACCCGCACCAGATGAGCGGCGGCATGAAGCAGCGGGTGGTCGGCGCCATCGCCATCACCGCCCAGCCCGCGGTGTTGATCGCCGACGAGCCGACCACCGCGCTCGACGTCACCATCCAGCTCCAGTACCTCAAGCTGCTGAAGCGCCTGCAGGCCGAGACCGGCATGGCGATCCTGTTCATCACCCACGATTTCGGCGTCGTCGGCCGGATGTGTGACCGGGTCGCGGTGATGTATGCCGGCCGCATCGTCGAATGCGGGCCGGTGCGCCAGATCTTCGAGGCGCCGCAGCACCCCTACACCCGCGCGCTGATCGCCTCGGTCCCGAAGATGACCGGTCCGATCGGCCGGCTGACGACGATCGAAGGCCAGCCGCCCTCGCTGATGGACTTGCCGGTCGGCTGCCGCTTCGCCTCGCGCTGCACCCATGTCGAGCCGCGCTGCCTCGAGGCCTATCCCGGCACGGTCCGGGTCGGCCGCGAGCACACCGCCGATTGCCGGAAGGTCGTGCCGGCATGAACGCCCCGCTGCTGCGCGTCGAGAACCTGCGCAAGCATTATCCCCTGACCAAAGGCATCCTGTTCACCAAGACGCTCGGTCATATCAAGGCGGTCGACGATGTTTCCTTCGAGATCCGGGCGGGCGAGACGCTCGGCCTGGTCGGCGAATCGGGCTGCGGCAAGACCACGACCTCGCGCATGATCCTCAACCTCGAGCCGCCGACCGAGGGCCGCATCCTGCTCGAGGGCGAGCCGATCGACGGCCTGCAGGGCGAGGCGCTCGCCATCTACCGGGCCAAGGTGCAGGCGGTGTTCCAGGATCCCTGGTCCTCGCTCAACCCGCGGATGAAGGTGGGACGCACCATCGCCGAAGCGCTGATCGTCAACCGCTGGGGCGACCGCGCGAAGATCGCCGCACGGGTGCGCGAGCTCCTGCTGCAGGTCGGGCTGCGGCCCGAGCAGGCCGAACAGTATCCGCACGAGTTCAGCGGCGGCCAGCGTCAGCGGGTGGCGCTCGCGGCGGCGCTCGCCTCGCGGCCGCGGCTTATCGTGCTCGATGAGCCGGTGTCGGCGCTCGACGTTTCGATTCGCGCCCAGATGATGAACCTCCTGAAGGACATCCAGGCCGAGGACGGCGTGGCCTACCTCCTGGTGGCGCACGATCTCGCCACCATGCGCCACATGGCCGACTACACGGTGGTCATGTATCTCGGCAGGGTCGTCGAGCAGGCACCGACCGCATCGCTGTTCGAGCAGGTGCTCCACCCCTACACTAAAGCGCTATTCTCCGCCGTGCTGGTGGCGCAACCGGGTCGCGAGGTTGAGGAGGTCGAGCTTCGGGGCGAAGTGCCGTCGCCGCTCGACCCACCGTCAGGGTGCCGCTTCCACACGCGCTGTCCCTGTGCCATGCCACAGTGCACGAAGCTCGAGCCACCATTGCGCGAGGTCGCGCACGGCCATGCGGTGGCCTGCCATCTCTTCGACTAAGCCCGCTTACGCCTTAGCCCAATTTGCGCAGAATCGACATGCTGGATTTTGGGCTGGCTCAGGCAGTGAGGGCGAGCGGCCCGAGGTCGTCGGTGCGCGTGCGCTTGGACAGGACGATGCCGAGGCGATCGAGCAGAACAGCCTGGGCGTCATCGGGCTGGGCGATGCAGCGCAGGCGGATCTCGCCGTGGGTTGCGGTCGGCAGGATGACGTCGTGCGATCGCGGGCGCTCTGCCGATCCCAAAAGTGCAAGCGCGCAACAACGGCGGCAATTTCAAGGAAGCGGAAAACGATCGTTGCCCACATTCCGCATCGTCAGAGGACACGAACCGATGCGCTTGCACGATCTCCATGAGCGCCTTCTTTGTCCTGGCCCAGGCAAGGACCGTCGACTGATAGTCGGCGACGCGCCGCCACTCTTCTTCGATTTCGAGAGCCGTTGGAGGGCAGGTGCTTCCCGGCACGCGACGGTGCAGCCGCTCCGATACCAGGAACCCGGCCATAGTCGCGGCCTGCTGTGCCCGCTGAAAATGGAAGTACTCGAAGCCATTGAACTGGTCACCGCGCCACTGCGCATCGATGCGGGTCGCCCGTCCGTTAAGCCGGATTCGATAGGCCTTCGTCAGGTCTCCTCGGGCGATGCGCGCCACCCTGACCGGATGGGAGCTCACGACTCCCTGTGACGGGCTGTACCAGGTGGATTGCGCCGACGGCGCTCCGTGATCATGAAGGCCCGCCGGTGTCATCGGCGCGCTCCTCCTGATGATGGATGACTGAGAACAATCAGGATCCGGAGTCAATCCATAGGCCTTGGGCGGCGTACGGACGGATTGGCACGCCGATCTTTCGTCTACCAGGTTTCGAGGGCAAGCCGACGCTCGAGGGCCACCTGGCGACGGACGGCCTCTACGCCGACGTCAATCAGCCGTTCCAGGCGAAGGCTTGGTCGTGCTCGACACGCACTTTGACCACGAGTTGCCTATGGCCTCGCCAGTCGCTCGGTCTCGCCGGCGCCCTGGTCTTCGGACTTGACCGAGAATGCACTACGGCTGATGTGCGATGCTAAAACGACGCTAGCAACAGCTTCGCCTACCTACATTCGGACGCTCGAACGACCTGATGAGCCCAAAAGGCCGATCGGCCCCCGCCGGTGTCGGCCAAGGCGAGATCGTTCCTGGATAGGGCCTCAACGGGCTCCTGCGGGAAGCGGCGGCCCTAGCGAACGAACGGGACGCCAGTGCGACCAGAAGTGCCTCGCGAATCGTGTACTATCGATCAAATAGCGACCACCAATGAGTGTCGGTCTCGGTGGTTGCGGGCCCCCGCAACCAATTCAAAAAAGCCGTCCGGTTTCCCGGGCGGTTTTTTTGTTTTCCGCCCGATCATTCTCGCCCTTAAGCGCAGCACGCCTCGGCCTGATGGATCTTGGTCCGGCACATGCAGGACGAGGTGATCGGCACGTCGACCTTGGCCATGGCCGTGGCGAGCTTAGCCGCGAGGGCCGGCAACTCTCTGGTCTCGCCGCGCCGCTGCAGGCATTCGACCAGCCCGTGCAGGGCCCAGACATTGTCGGGATGCTGGGCGCAGCGCTGGATCCGGCCGCTCAAACCGAGATCGTCGCGATAAATGGCTTCGGCTTCGTCGAAATGGCCCTGCTCCATGAGCAGTGCGGCGAGGGCGTGGCGCGGCGGATGCATCCAGGCCCACGGCTCGGTGTAGTTCAAACTGTCGTCGCGGCGTACGGCCTCGCGGAGATGGGTGAAGGCGAGCTCGTGATTATTCCGGTGGTACTCGACCTCGCCGTCGAGCATGGCTTCGGCCACACCCAGTGTCGTGCGCGCGAGATTGCTCAGGAATTTCAGGTCCGCCGGGATGCGAACGACATCGTCGCGGAACAGCGCGCGTTCTCGATCGGCCGCGGCGGGATCCTTGAGTGTCGCGTAGGCGATGCCGCGCGCATAGTGATGCATCGGCGTCGAGAGCCGGTAGATCTTTGGATCGCCCGGCGACGGCTCGGCGAGGATCTCGTGCCAGCGCCCGAACCGGACGAGCACGTGCATCTTCATCGCGTAATAGCCCTCCGTCATCGTCACCAGCTTCGGACGATCCTTCATGGTGAGGATGTCCTCGGTCATGATCGACCGGATCTTGTCCGCCGCCGCAAGCGCGGGGCCGTATTGGCCGAGGAACATGCAGGTATGCATCATCAGATGCAGGTCGTGGCCACGTGCCGTGACGTAGAAATTGTGCGATCCCGCATAGTCCGCATACATGTCGTCTGCGCGGATCGCCTGCTCGCTCACGATCCTGGCTTTCTCGTAGTCGCCGCACTGCGCGTAGATGTGCGCCGGCATGTGGTTCATGTGCCCGGCATCGGGCGCCATCGTCGACAAGAGGTCGGCCGACCGCAGCGCCTGCTCGGGATGCTTCGACATTTCCATCAGGTGGATGTGCAGGTGAAGGATCGCGAGGTGCGCGCGCTGGCCCGCCTTGTCGGTCATCGCCATCGAGCGCTGGCAGAGGGCAAGAGCTTCGAGTGCGTCGGCGTTGCGTGCGGGAAGTCCGGTCTTCAGGTCCCACAGGCGCCGCGGCGTGCGGGTGATGAGCGCCTCGACCAGCAGCGCCATGGTGTCGTGATCGTCGGGGAACGCATGGTGCGCGCGTCGCATCGCCGCGGCGTAGTCGTCGTCCCACCTGTCGAACTGCTCAGGCGCAACACCATTCGGCTCCTGGAAGCGCTTGGTCAGCGCTTCGACGAGATGACGTTCTGCATCTTCCGTCCCGGCACTCAGCCCAAGGGCGATCTGGAGATGCTCGAAGGCGACTTTGGTGAATCGATCGGCCTCGGCCTTGCCGTAGTCGCGCCAGGTGAGATTGTAGAAAGGCCCCGAGCCGTAAGCGATGCCCCAGTGCGCCATGACGCAGTCGGGATCGAACTCAAGCGCCTTGTGGAAGCACTTCACCCCCTCTTCCTGGTTGAAGCCGAAGCACCAGTTGAGGCCGAGATCGAACCAGCGCTGCGCCTCGGCGGACGACGTCCGGATTTTTCTGGTGTGCGCGCCGAGATCGAAGCGGTCCATGAGCCAGCCTACTTCAGCCAGCCGCGCTTTTCCGAGGGCAAAGTATCCATCAGCCAGGCCCGCGCGGCCTCGCGCTGCGCCTGGGGCGGGAGCGCCCGGTCGATTCCCTCGACGCGATCGCCAGCTTTGGCGGTCGCATCGAACCCGGCCTTGGTCACCAGCCCGCCGTCTTCCATCGGTTCGGAGCGGTCGGTGCCGGCGTGCGGCACCAGAAGCAGGTCGCGCTCCAGCTTCATGCGGTTGACCCGGGCCCAGTCGACCGCCACGGGATCCCAGGGATCGATGTCGGCGTCGACCACCGTGACGCGCTTCACCAGGCTGACCGCGGCGAAAGCGGCAAACATCGCGCGCCGCGCCTGGCCCGGTCGCGGCGCCTCGAGCTGGACGACGATATCGGTCCGGCCGGCGCCTGCTTCGGTCACCGCGACGTCGCGTACGTTGGGGACGACGGCCGCGATGGCGCTGCGCAGGCTCGCCGCAATCGGCAACGCACCGAGATAGACGTGCTCGCGATGATAGCCGGGCTCGATCGCCTGGTAGATGGCGTCGTGGGCGTGGGTCAGTGCCGAGAAGGTTGCGCGGAAACCCGGCCCATAGCTCTCATACATGCCGTGATATTCGGAAACGAAGCCTTCCTCGATCGGCTGGCGGGCGTCGATCTCGCCCTCGAGGACGATCTCCGCGTCGGCCGGGACCAGCAGATCGACGGTCCTGGCCGGCATCAGGCGGACCGGCGAACCGAGCAGGCTGCCGGCGCATTCGATCTCGTCGTCACCGACGCCGAGATAGAGGCATGCCGCCAGCTGGATCGCCGGATGGGCGCCGATCGCGACCGCGATCTGCAGCGCCTTGCCGGCTTCGGCCGCGCGGCGTGCAAAAAGAGCCAGATGATGGTTCGG
>DASXQC010000657.1:0-2129 GCA_036493235.1 Reyranella sp. | reverse complement strand
GTGCCGTTCTCCGAGGAGTTCGACGGCCACGACTACGGCGCCACCCACGTCATCGCCTATATCGGCGACGAGCCGGTCGGCACGGTGCGGGTGCGCTGGTTCAAGTCGTTCGCGATGTGCGAGCGGCTGGCGGTGATGCAGCGCTTCCGAGGCCACAATATCGGCAACCTGCTGCTCGAGCGCTGCCGTACGCTGGCCGAGGGCCGGGGCTGCAACATGCTCTATACCCAGGTTCTGCCGTCCGACACTGGCTACTGGGAGAAACAGGGCTGGCGGCGGCTGGTGCCTGAGGAGATGAGCCGCGCTGCGGACAAGGCGATCGTCGCCATGGTGAGGCAGGTCGACCCCAGCAAACCGATGCCCGATGTCGAGGCACCGGAATCGATCGTCCTGCGCCGCGAGCCGACACTCGATTCATCTGGCATGCCGGTGGGAGCGGTTACGAACTGACCGCACCGGTATGTGCCATATGCCACAGACGACCACCCGGGCCGCCCATAGCCTTTAGCGGTCAGGGTGGGCTGTCGTGGAGGGCCGCTCATCCCTGGATCACAAGGGGGAATGAAAATGGGAATGCCCGAAGTCGTCGTCGAACCGACCAACGGTCGGCGCCGCCGCAATCGCCAGTCAGCGACGGGAACCAAGCGTGCAGCGGCCTTGTTCCGGATGTGGCATGGCGTTCGTGACATGGTGGACGAGGCCGAGCGTCTGGGCGACGGCGAGTTGATCCACTTCCTGGCAGTCGCGCAGATGCTGATCGAGGAGCGCACGGCCGAGCTGACGCCCGGCGGCGAGGCCTTCGTCGGGATCGATATCAGCCTGCCGAACTGACCTTCAATCGGTCTATTTGTGGCGCGGGTCGAGCGCGTCGCGCAGCCCGTCCCCTAAGAGGTTGAAGGACAGCACGGCGAAGAAGATCGCGAAGCCGGGCCAGAACGCCATCCAGGGCGCCTGGGCGAGGAAGCGTTGGGCGGTGTTGAGCATGCTGCCCCACGACGGCGCCGGCGGTTGCTGGCCGAGCCCCAGGAACGACAGTGCCGCCTCGGCGATGATTGCGCCCGCTATTGCGAGCGACGCCTGAACCAAAAGCGGTGGGACGATGTTGGGCAGCACGTGGCGCAGCGCGATGCGCCAGTGCGGATTGCCGACCGCGCGGGCTGCCTCGACATAATCTTCGACCTTGGCCGCCAGGGTCTGACCGCGCGTCAGTCGCACGAACACCGGCGTCGCCGTGACGCCGATTGCGATCATCGCATTGCTGAGGCTGGGCCCCAGGAACGCCGACAGGGCGATCGCCAGGATCAGGAACGGGATCGCGAGCATGGCGTCGACCAGCCGCGACAGGATCGCGTCGATCCAGCCACCGGCGTAGCCCGCCAGCAGGCCGAGCGGCACGCCGGCGCCGACCGCGATCCCGACCGACACAAGCCCGGCGCTGAGCGAGGCGCGGGCGCCGAAGATCACACGGCTGAGCACGTCGCGGCCGACCTCGTCGGTGCCGAACCAGTGGGCCCAGGTCGGCGCCTTGCGGACCAGACCGAAGCTGGTCTTGGTCGGATCGTAGGGTGCGATCCACGGCGCCAGCAGCGCGAGCAGGATCAGGAACACCACGACCACCAGCGCCGCCATCGCGCCCTTGCGGCGCTTCAGCCGTCGCCAGGCGCGCGCCCACGGATTCTCCTCGTGGACGGTGGCGTCGTCAGCGAGCGTCTCGGTCATCCGCGCAGCCTCGGATTGACCAGCATGTAGGCGATGTCGGCCAGCAGGTTCAGGCTGATGTAGATGGTCGAGGTCACCAGCACGACGCCCTGCACGACGGCGTAGTCGCGGTTGAAGACCGAATCGACGATCAGCTTGCCGAAGCCCGGGATGGAGAAGATCTGCTCGGTCAGCACCGCGCCCGACAGCAGGGTGCCGAACTCGAGGGCCAGCAACGTGATCACCGGCGTCATGGCGTTGCGCAGTGCGTGCTTCAGCACCACCCGGCCTTCGGCCAAGCCCTTGGCGCGCGCGGTGCGGACATAGTCGGTGCCCATCGCCTGCAGCATGGCGCTGCGGGTGTGCCGCATCAGCACGGCAGCCAGCGCGTTGCCCAGCACGAAGGCCGGCATGATGGTGGTGGCGAGGCT
>DASXQC010000656.1:0-2191 GCA_036493235.1 Reyranella sp. | reverse complement strand
CGGGGCCGCAGGGCTCCGGATGCCGGCGAATTTATTTCGGCTTTTGCAGCGTCACGCCGTAACGCCGGTAGACAGTCGCGATTGTCCCGTCCGCAATCAGCCGTTCGATTGCCTGGTCGACTGCGTTGCGCAGATTGTCGTCGGGCCTGACCATGCCGACGGCGACATTCCAGCTCAGATTGGGCTCGCTCTCGTCGAGATCGAGGATCCGTACCGCCTTGTCCGGATGCGTCAGATTGAAATAGCTGGCGGTTGTCGGCGTGACCGCCGCGGCATCGATCTCGTGATTGGCAACGGCCTCCAGGCTGTCGACCTCGAATCCGAAGGTCGATGTCGGCACATGACGCTGACCAAGGGTCATGGCCGCCATCGAGCCGACCAGGACGCCGACCTTGGTGCGCTCGCCGAGGCTCTTGAACGAGGTAAGCTGGCTGCCTTGAGGCACGGCCAGGGCCACGCCTGTGCGATAATAGGGCTTTGAGATTCTCAGACGAGTTTCGCCCTGCGCCTCGCGATCGGCGATGACGTCGAGCACGATGTCGCAGCCCGCGCTGCGCATCTGGTACTGGGTGATGATCCAGTCGAGTCTCAGCGAGACGCCGAGCTCGCGCGCCAGGGCATTGCCCAGCTCGATCTGGAAGCCGGGCGGGTCGCCGGCCTTGCTGGCGAAGGGTAGCGAGTTGGGATGGGCGCACAGGCCGAGCACGCCGGAATCGCGGATGGCGTCGAGCGATCGGGCCTGCGCCAGGTCGGGCAGCCCCAGCAGAGCGCCGAGCAGGAAAGGGAGGAGGGCTTTCATGACGTCTCCGGTACGGGTCGTTGCTGTCTTGCCGGCTCAGCCTTCCTTCGGCTTGAGCGCCCGGATGTATTTGATGATCTCGTCGATCTGCGCATCGGAGAACGTGGTGTCGAAGGCGGGCATGGCGGCCTGCTTGCCGGTCTTGATGCGATTGCGAAGGAAATCGTCGTCGTGCTTGTTATCCATGAGCTGTGGCCCCTTGCCCGCGGCGCGACCGCCGTCGGAGTGACACCAGCCGCAGGTGGTGGCGAACAACTGTTTGACATCGAGCGGGCCGCTATCCGGCGTGGGCGAGGCAGGTTGCTGCGCGCGAGCGAGCTGGGCTGGAGCCATCACGAGGGCGGCAAGTGTCAGAGACAATAACGTCGTGATTTTCAGGCTCAATCGCATGCCGGCCAAAACCTACCTGTAAATCTGCCTGTCCGGAATCCAATCGAGCGGAGCGTCGTTAGTTCCGTTTCGATATATATGGAGGGAGCGGCGTTGGCGCCGCTCCCCGATGTCGTGATGACAACCTTACTTCAGGCTGTAGACGATGAGCGCGCCGTCGTCGCGCGGCATGCTCTTGAAGACGCCGCCGAAGGTCGCGGCATAGTCGTCCGACAGCATGCCGCCAAAGCCGGCGGTCATGGCGACATATTGCTTGCCGCCGACGGAGTAGCTGATAATGCCGCCCTGATGGCCGGTGCCGTTGTTGTGGTTCCACAGCTCGGTCCCGGATTCGGCATCGTAGGCATGAACGACGCCACGTGCGTCCGGTACGAACACGAGGTTACCCGCGGTCGACAGCACGCTGGCAATCGGCGGCTCGGGGAAGCGAACCTCCCATTTCTTCGCACCCGTCACCGGGTCGCGCGCGTCGAGATGACCGTAGATCTCGCCGCCCGGAGGCTGCGTGATCTTGAAGTCGGCGCCGATGTTGAGTTGCGCCTGTGGCGCTACAACCGGCGTCGTCTTCTGGACCTCCAACGTCATGCACCATTCCTGGCCGATCTTGTAGTAGAGGCCAGTCTTGGGGTTGTAGGAACCGCCATTCCAGCTGATGCCGCCACCGATATAGGGGCAGAGCGGCGGAGATTCGACTTTGCCGGCGCCGAAGTCGCGGCGACCGATCAACTCGCCCGTCTTGGGATCGATGTTCTTGACGAAGTTGATGTTCTCAACGAGCCGCCAGACGTTCTTCAGGCCGAGATTGCGATCGTAGACGAACACGAAGCCGCTCTTGTTGGGATGCACCACGAGCTTCTGGCCGTCGCGATCGAGCATCAGGAACTCGCCAACCGCGCTGTCGAAGTCCCAGGCGTCGTGCGGTAGCTCCTGATAGTAGGATTTGAGCTTGCCGGTCTCCAGATCGAGCGCGATCACCGAGGTGGTATAGAGATTGTTTCCCGG
>DASXQC010000655.1:0-7263 GCA_036493235.1 Reyranella sp. | reverse complement strand
GCCGACAACTGGCTGCATCACCGCGGCGATCTCAGCTCTTCGCTCGCGCGCGAGCTCAAGGCCGACATGAAGGAGCGCTTCTTCCCGGCCGGCGACAAGTGGCGCGAGATGGTGTGGTCGCGCGCCGACCAGACGATCGGCTGGGCGCTCAAGGGGCTGGCCGGGTGAGCCTGGCCGAGCCGAACCAGGATTCGGCCCGGCTGCGGCTGCGGCAGGCACTGCTGCGCGCCCCGCTGTTCTCCGACCTCGATTCCCGCAGCATGGCGGCAGTCGAGCGAGAGCTCACGCCGCTGGTGCTGCCCGGCGGCGCCCCCCTGTTCCACCAGGGCGAGCCGGCCGACGCCGTCTATCTCGTGACCAGTGGCTGCCTCGGCGTGTTCCGCCATGGCGACGACGACGCGGTCGAAGGCGGCCCGGCGCTGATCGCCGAGATCACGCCCGGCAGCATCGTCGGCGAGATGTCTTTGCTGTCGCACGGCAAGCGCACGCGCAGCGTGGCGGCGTTGCGCGACAGCGAGGTCTGGCGGCTGGGGCAGGCGAGCTTCGACAAGCTCACGACCCATCATCCCGAGGTGCTGCCGGCGCTGATGCGCAACATCGCGGCGCGCAACGCCATGGGGCCGACCAAGCGCCGCCGCCAGCCGCGCACCTTCGCGCTGCTGCCGGCCGGGCCCGGCGTGCCGTCGTCGCGCTTCGCGGTCCAGCTCGAGGGCGCCCTGGCGCGGATCGGCGGCCAGGCGCAGATGCTCGGTCCGGAATCGCTGGACCAGGATCCCGAGTGGTTCGCGCGCTGCGAGCTCGACCATCCTTTCGTGCTCTACCGCGCCGATCCTGCGCTCACGCCGTGGACCCAGCTGTGCCTGCGCCAGGCCGACTGCCTGGTCGTGCTGCACAACGCCGATACGAATGAGCCGACCCGCCTGCCGTTCGAGATAGAGGCGGCGCAGCCCGGCGCGGTGTTCCATCGCCGCCGCGAGCTGGTGCTGCTGCACGAAGGCCACGATCCGCGGCCCGGCTCGACTGCTGGCCTGCTCGCCGGCGGGCTGTACGGCCAGCATCATCACGTGAGGCTCGACCTGCCGTCGGACTTCGACCGCCTGGCGAGGCTGATCACCGGCCATGCGGTCGGCGTGGTGATGGCGGGCGGCGGCGCCCGCGCCTTCACGCATATCGGCGTGGTCAAGGCGCTTCGTGCCTCGGGCGTGCCCGTCGACCTGGTCGGCGGCACCAGCATGGGCGCGATCGTCGCCGCCGCGATCGCTGCGCGCTGGGACGACGAGGAGCTCGCCACGCGCTTCCGCCGGGCCTTCGTCACCACCAATCCATTGAGCGACTACACGCTTCCCTTCGTCTCGCTGTTTGGTGGTAGGCGGGTGACGGCGTTGCTGCGCTCCGCCTTCGGCGACCTCGACATCGAGGATCTGGTGCTGCCGTTCTACTGCGTGACGGCGAACCTCACGACCGCCAACGCCGATACCCATACCACCGGCAAGCTATGGCGGTGGTTGCGCGCCTCGGTGTCGCTGCCCGGCGTGCTGCCGCCCTTCAATGACGCCGGCAACGTCCATGTCGACGGCGGCGTCATCAACAACCTGCCAGTGCGGGTGATGCGCCGCCAGGGCCGCGGCCTCACGATCGCCGTCGACATCGACACCGGCGGCGCGCTGGCGGCCGGCGCCGGCGTGGAGGAGCCGTGGTCGGCGTGGGAGTTCTTCCGCCGCCTGGTGTGGAAGCGCGAGGAGACGCTGCCGATTCCGTCGATCGTGCGCATCCTGCTGCGCTCGGCGCTGGTCTCGAGCGCCTCCCGCGCGACGAGGGACCGCGCTGCCGCCGACCTGTTGATCGTGCCGCCGATGGAAAATATCGATCTGCTCGACTGGACGAGCTTCGACCGGGCGATCGAAAGCGGCTACACGGCCACCATGCAGGCGCTCGAGCAAGCGCGCACCCTGCCGGTTGGCGCGCGGATTTTCGTGGGTTAGGAACGATGGATTACAAGCCGCTCGGAAAGACAGGCCTTACCGTCAGCGTCGCGGGACTGGGTTGCGGCGGCAACAGCCGCCTGGGGCTTGGCCGCGGTGCCAGCGTCGACGAATGCGTGTCGGTCGTGCGCACGGCCGTCGATCTCGGCGTCAATTTCCTCGACACCGCCGAGGCCTACGGTACCGAGGAGATCGTCGGCACCGCCGTCCGGTCCTACGACCGCGACAAGCTGGTGATCTCGACCAAGGCCCTTCTCGGGGCGAGCGGCACGGCCCAGGACGTCACGCGCCGCGTCGACGCGAGCCTGAAGCGGCTCGGCCTCGACCATGTCGACATCTTCCATTTCCACGCCGTCAATCCGGCAGCCTACGAGCATCATCGCGACGTGCTTGCGCCGGTGCTGGTGAAGCTCAAGAAGCAGGGCAAGGTGCGCCACATCGGCATCACCGAGACCGGTCCCAACGATCCGGAACAGAAGATGCTCGCCCGCGCGATAACGGACGAGCCGTGGGAAGTCATCATGCTGGCCTACAGCCTGATGAATCAGGGCGCGCGGCGGAAGGTCTTCCCGACGACCGAGCGGCGCGGGATCGGTACGCTGCTGATGTTCGTCGTCCGCAACATCTTCAGCAACGCCGCCTACCGCCGCGACATCGCCGCCAAGCTGGTCGAGCAGGGCCAGCTCGATGCGTCGGTGCTATCCGACGGCGATCCGCTCGGGTTCCTGGTTGCCGACGGCGCGGCGGAAAGCATCACCGACGCCGCCTATCGCTACGCCCGCCACGAGCAGGGGGTCGATGTCGTGCTGTTCGGCACCGGCAACAAGGATCACGTGAAGGCGAACGTCGATTCGATCCTGCGGCCAGCCTTGCCGGCGCCCGTGATCGAGCGGCTTCACACCGCCTTCGGCCACCTCACCGGCGTTGGCCTCGATCGACCGGGGCCAGTGAAGGCCTGAAACCCTCCCCATCTGACTGGAAAGGGTTATGAAGTCGACCTGACCAGCTTGCCGGGCCGCGCGCCGGTCTCCTGGCCCTTCTCGAAGATCGGCGTACCGGCGCAGATCGTCATGTCGTAGCCGTCGACCTGCTGCACCAGGCGGCGGCCGCCGGCCGGGAGATCGAAGATCATCTTCGGCGAATGCAGGTACAGGCCTTCGAAGTCGATGACGTTGACGTCGGCCTTCTTGCCCGGTTGCAGGCGGCCGCGGTCCTTGAAGCCGTAGAAGTCGGCCGTGCCACTGGTCATCTGCTGGACGACGAACTCCAGCGGCATACGAGGTCCGCGCGAGCGATCGCGCACCCAGTGGGCCAGCATCGTGGTGTTGAGCGAGGCATCGCAGATCACGCCACAATGCGCGCCGCCGTCGGATAGGCCGAGCACGGTGTGCGGGTCCTCGATCATCGCGCGCACGACCTCGAGATCGCCGTGCACGTAGTTGGTCACGGGGAAGTAGACCATGCGGTTGTCGCCGCCGACCAGGTAGTCGTAGCAATACTCGGCCGGGCTCACGCCCTCCTTCGCGGCCAGCGCGTCAATGCTGCGCTCCGCCGGCGGCTCGTAGTCCGGCGTCTCGCCGAGCGGGTACATGCGATCCCAGCGCGTCGCGATCTGGCGTGACAGCGGCGGCAGCACCTCGAGCAGCCGGGGCGACGCCTCCTGCGACAGGATCAGCTTGCGCATCTCGGGCGTGCGCAGCTTGGCCAGCATCTCGGCCGGCGGCAGCCTGGCCGCCTCGACGAACGCCTGGCGCAGGCCAAACGGATTGAGCGAGGTGCCGAGGCCCAGGGTCAGCCCGACCGGCCGTCCCGCGACCTGGGCATAGAGCGGCAGGTTGTCGGCCCGTCCGGCGCGCACACCGTCCATCAGGCGGCGCCAGCGGTCGGGATCGTAGCTGCGGTCGGTCAACAGGAACCAGACCGGCCGGCCGCTGTCCTTGGCGACCTGTCGGATCCACTTCCACTCGGTGGCCTCGTCCTCGAAGTCGGACAGGAAGCCGAAGGTGCCGCGGCCTGCGCGGCCCATCGCGCGGCCGATCGCAATCAACTCCTCATGCTCGGCATAGCGGCCGGGCACGAGGTCGCCCGCTAAAGTCTTGTGCTGATCGGTGCGGCTGGTGGTGAAGCCGACGGCGCCGGCCTTCAGCGCTTCCTCGGTGAGCCGCGCCATCGTTTCGATGTCTTCGGACGTCGCGAGCTCGCGGTTGATGGCGCGCTCGCCCATGGCATAGACGCGCAGCGGATGGTGGGCGACCTGGGCCGCGATATCGATCGTGCGCGGCAGCCGCGCCAGCGCATCGAGATATTCCGGGAAGCTCTCCCAGTCCCACTTGAGCCCTTCGGTCAGGGTGATGCCGGGGATGTCCTCGACCCCCTCCATCATCTCGATCAGCGCCTTCTGGTGCTCGCTGCGCACGGGCGCGAAGCCGACCCCGCAATTGCCGAACACGACGGTCGTGGCGCCATGCCAGGACGACGGCGCCAGCACGGGGTCCCAGGTGGCCTGGCCGTCGTAGTGCGTATGCACGTCGACCCAGCCGGGGGTGACCAGCCGGCCATCGGCGTTCACCTCGCGTTTGCCGGGCCCGGCCGTGCCACCGACCTGGACGATGCGGTCGCCGTCGATCGCGACGTCCCCGGCGAAGCCCGGCGCACCGGTGCCGTCGACGATCTTGCCGCCCCGGATGACGATGTCGTGCATGGTCTGTCCCGCTACCTGAAAGGTGGAAGGCTGGATTGTCCACACATCCGGGGCTCGTGGAAGCCGGAAGACGCGCTTCTGCCCTGCGCTAGGTGAGGAACTTGAGACTGTTCACCACCTTGTCGATCACCTTCCGCGGGCCGTGGACGCCGATGCCGACGAAATTCAGCGCATCGACCGGAGCGGCGGCGAAGGCGGTGCGGTTGTCGGCGTCGTTGGTAGTCTTGAACATCGCCTCGATATAGACCGCCGGCACCAACTCGCGGCTGAGGGCGCGCTGGTGGGTGCGGCGCAGCTCCTCGACCGTGGCGCCGTAGACGAACACCGGCTCGCGGACCAAGGCGGTGTAGACGCGGCCGGTGGCGTCCTTGTAGGGCTCGCCCATCATGTGGCCGTGCGTGCCGGCGAGGCCGCCGGCCAGGAAGGCTGCGACATTGGCGACCTGCCAGCCGGCGAGGTCGCTGCGGATGACCAGCGCAGTCTTGGTTTCGTAGATCATGGCGCCCATATTGGTGGGGACGGACGAACCGTCTTGAACGTTTGTGCATGGCCTCGAAAGACCAAATCCCAGTCGATCGTATCCAGGTCGATCGCGGCGACGGCAGCCTGCAGCGGCTGGCCGCGCGCTTCGGTGGCCATGCCTACGACCTGCATCGCCACGAGACCTACGCGGTCGGCCTGACGACCTGGGGCGCGCAGTCGTTCCACTATCGCGGCGACCTCCAGACCAGCTCGGCCGGCCAGGTGATGGTGATCCATCCCGACGAGGCGCATGACGGCCACGCCGGCGCCGACGAGGGCTTCGCCTACCGCATGCTCTACATCGATCCCGGTGCGGTGAGCGCGGCGCTCGGTTCGGCCGCGACGCCGTTCGTGCCCGACGTGGTGTCCGACGATTCCGCCCTCGCTGGCCTGTTGAAGGAGGCGTTCGCCGACTTTCCGCGCCCGCTCGAGCCGATCGCTGCCGACGCCATCATCGGCCGCGTCGCCGAGCTGCTGTCGGCGCGCTGCGATACGGCCGCCAAGCCGCGCAAGCAGCCGACCGCCCACCGCGCTGTCGAGCGTGCCCGCGACTTCCTGATCGCCGAGGCGCCGCGCATCGTCGCTTCGCAGGAGCTCGAGCAGGTGAGCGGCCTCGACCGCTTCGCGCTGGCCCGCCACTTCCGCGCCGCCTACGGCACCTCGCCCCACCGCTTCCAGGTCGGCCGTCGCCTCGCCCGCGCGCAGGGCATGATCGCCCGCGGGGCGGCCTTGTCCGAGGTCGCCGCCGCGACCGGCTTCGCCGACCAGAGCCATCTCACGCGTCACTTCGCGGCCCGCTTCGGCCTGACGCCCGGCCGCTGGGCCGCCTTATCGAGGACGTAGCGGCCCTCGCTGTCGAGCGGCACCGACGACAACCAGCCGTTGCGCGTGCCGGCGAGCGTGGTGCCCGCCATCGTCCGCAGGACCGGCAGCCGGCACGCCAGGATCATGAACGCGTCGCGCAACCAGCCGAGCGGGTCCAACCGGGACTGGAAGAACGGCGTCAGCAGGTGGCTGGCCTGGCGGTAGAACCGCACCGTCTCGCCGCGCCATTCGGCGAACTGGCCGATCGCGTCGGCAGCGCTCTCGCTCTCCTCGACCGCGCGCGCCAAGGTCCAGGCATCGACCAGGCCGAGGTTGGCGCCCTGGCCGAGCTGAGGGCTGGTGCCGTGCGCGGCGTCGCCGATGAACAGGATCGGCCCGTCGTTCCACCGCGGCAACGCGACGTTGCGATAGGTCGCGCGGGCGAAGTCGTTGACGACGATCGCGTCGGCGACGAGGCGTGACGCCTCCGGCCACAGCGCCACTGCCGTGCGATGCATGCCGGTGAGATCGAGCGGCGCCTCGGATGCGAGGTCGACTGTCGGCACGCTCCAGTAAAGCGTGAGCTCGCCATTGCCAACCGGCAGCAGGCCCATCATCACCCGCGTGCCGTCGACGCGCTGGCGCAGCCGGCCGGTGTCGATGCCGACGCTGTCCTTCACCGTCGTCCAGACGCAGCCCCAGGGATAGACGCGCTGGTCCGCTTCCGGCATCAGCCGGCGGCGGATTGCCGAATGCGCGCCGTCGGCGATCACCGCTATGTCGAACGGGCCGTGCCGCTGCAGCGCCCTGTCGATCACGATGGCGCGCCCGTGCTCGCGCACAACGTCGATGACCTCGGCGCCGGTCAGCAATGTCGCCGGCGACTGCTTCAGCCGGCCATGCAGCAGGTCGAACAGCACGCCGCGGCGGATGCCGAGGCCGTGCGCCCTGGGATGCAGGTTGGCATAGGCGAGGTCGAGCACAGCACGACCGCCGCGCGTCTTCGCCTCGAGCCCGAGCACCTTGCCGCCGCGCGCGATCGCCTCATCCGCGAGACCGAGCGCGCGCAGCACCGCGAGCCCGGTCGGCTGAAGCAAAAGCCCCGCACCAAGCGGGCGGGGCTCTGCAAAGCGTTCGAAGACGGTGACGCGATGGCCGGCCTCGGACAGAAAGGTCGCGGCCGCCTGGCCCGCAACGCCGCAGCCGACGACCGCTATTTCCAAAAGTTCAGAGCCCGCCGTTCACGACCAGGCA
>DASXQC010000654.1:0-3409 GCA_036493235.1 Reyranella sp. | reverse complement strand
GCCTCAAGGTCCGCCGCGAGGCGGGCGTCGTGCTGCGGCGCGGCGGCTGGTTGTCGCCCGCGGCCACCCATCTGATCGACAGCCTCGCCGGCATCAGCCGGGCCGATCCGCGTAACTGAGCCATGCCTGTCAGCTATGGCTTCGGCACTGGAAGTTGTTTGTGGGCATGCCTTGGCCATGCCACGCTCGATGCAAAGCAATAGAAGCGGGAGGACGCCATGGTGAAGATTACGCGTCGTCGGGTCGTGGCCGGTATTGGCGCGTCGGGCCTGGGATTGGCAGCACCGACCATCGGCTCGGCGCAAGGCAAGGTGGCGCCCATCACCGTGGTGATCAACCAGTCGCCATGGTTCGACAGCTTCCGCAAGACCGTCGAAACCTACGAGAAGGAGAGCGGCAACAAGGTCGAGCTCGACGTCAATCCGTTCGCGGGCTCGCTTGAGAAGCAGCGCAATTCGGTGCGCGCCAAGCAGGGCCAGTACGACCTCCTGATCATGAACTCGGGCTGGTTCGCCGAGATGTATTTCGGCGGCTTCGTCGAGGCGCTGAGCGACATCGATCCGGGCTTCAGGCTCGATCCCGACATCTTCACCCTGGGCGACACGGTGTTCTTCGACCCGGTGAAGAAGACCATGGCGCCGGGCGGCAAGCTGATGTCGATGCCAATCTCGCCACTGATTCCGGTGCTCTACTACCGTGGAGATCTCTACAAGCAGGCCGGATTAAAGGCGCCTGAGACGTTCGCCGAGCTCGAGGACAATGCCAAGAAGCTGAACAAGCCGCCGCGCCAGTACGGCATTGTGCAGCGCGGCGCACGCGGTCCGGCGACGGTGAGCTTCGACTTCTACCCCTATCTCTATGGCTTTGGCGGCAGCGTGTTCAAGAACCAGGCGGCGGGCGATTACACCGTCACCCTGAACAGCGAGCAGGGCCGCACCGCGCTCGACTACTACATTCGCCTGGCGCACGAGGCCGGGCATCCCAAGACCGCGGCGATGGACCAGGCCGACCTGATCCAGAACATGGTCACCGGCAAGACCGCGCACGTCATGATGGTGATCTCGGCCTGGTCGCAGATGGACGATCCGCAGAAATCGGCGGTGGTCGACAAGGTCGAGTTCGCGCCGACGCCGCATGGGCCGGGCCACACCACGGCGCCGGGGCTCGGCCATTGGCTGGGCGGCGTGGCAAAGAACGTGCCGGACGACCGCAAGCGCGCGACCGTCGAGTTCCTGCGCTGGTACCAGACCAAGGCGGCGCAGATGGTGACGGCGCAGGCCGGCGGCATCCCGGTGAGCGCCGCGATCTATCGCGAGCCGATCACCCAGGAGCGCCGCTTCCGTTGGATGAAGACCATCGCCGATTCACTGCCGCACGCCGTCAGCACGATGAACTTCCCAGAGGCAAGCGAGGTCATTCCGATTCTCGAACTCGGTTTGAATCAGGCGATTGCCGGCGAGACGAAGAGCGTGGCGGCGCTGAATAGTATGGCCGACCAGATCCATGCGGTGATGGCCAAGTACAATTACGACACCGGCAAGCTGCCCAATCTGAATTGATCGGCGGATGAAAGGCGAAGGTGCGCTGTCGCGCTGGGGGACCTTCGGCCCGGCGCTTCTCCTGATGCTGGCGCTGGGCCTGCTGCCGCTGGCCAATCTGGTCTACACGAGCTTCCACACCGTGACCTGGGCCGGCGGACAGGCGACGTTCACCCCGGTAGGGATCAAGCATTACCTCGCCTTGCCGCACGACCCGCTGCTGCGCGCGGGCCTCGCCAACACCATCGTGTTCGCAATCGGCGCGGTCGGTGGCCAGATGGTGCTGGGCTTCGCGCTGGCGCTGCTATGCAGCCAGGTGAGCCGCGGCTGCGTGCTCTATCGCGCCCTGTTCGTCTTGCCGATTCTTATACCCGGCATCGTCATCGGCGCGATCTGGAAGCTGATGCTGAACTACGATTTCGGCCTCCTGAACCAGATTACCGACCTTTTCGGCGTCGAGCCGCGTAACTGGCTGGGCGACCAGAGCACGGCGCTCGCCTCGGTGATCGCCGTCGACATCTGGCATTGGACGCCGTTCTGCTTCCTGCTGCTGCTCGCCGGCCTCGAATCGCTGCCGCAGGACCCTTATGAGGCGGCGCGGATCGACGGCGCGACCTGGTGGCAGGAGCTGCGCTATATCACCCTGCCGCTGATGGCGCCTGCCATCGCCGTCACCTTCGCCTTCCGGCTGGTGATCGCCTTCAAGGTGTTCGACGAGATCTACCTGATGACCGGCGGCGGCCCGGTGACGGCTACCGAGGTGCTGAGCTTCACGCTGTTCCAGCGCCTCTTCACCGAGGATCGCGCGGGCTATGGCTCGGCGATGGCGATCGCCATCATCTTCCTGTGCTCGCTGCTGCTGGTGATCGCTCTGTCGGTGCGGCGCCGCTCGGAGACCGCCGGATGAGGCGCTCGCAGCCTCTCCTGGTCCACGCCGCGCTGATCGCGGTCGGCGCGGCAATCCTGGTGCCGGTGACCTGGGTGATCACGGCGGGCTTCCGCACGCAGATCTCGCTGCTGACCGGTGAGTTCCTGTTCAGCCCGGTGCTGTCGAATTTCACCGAGGTGTTGTTCTCCAAGACCTCCGACTTCCTGGTGAACTACCGCAACTCGCTGATCGTCGGCTCGGCCAGCACCGTGCTGTGCCTCACCATCGCGACCCTGGCGGCCTGGTCGCTGGCGCGGCTCGACTGGCCGCGCTGGGTGGTGCACGTCTTTCTCGGCTGGGCGCTCCTGTTCCAGATGCTGCCACCGCTGGCGCTGGCCGGCGCCTGGTACACCATGGCGCGCGCGGTCGGGCTGGAGAACAGCTTCATCGGCCTGATCCTCGCCCATACCGTGCTCAACCTGCCGATGGCGCTGTGGCTGATGGGCGTGTTCGTGCGCGAGGTGCCGTTGGAGCTGGAGGAGGCGGCGCGGATCGACGGCGCCTCGACGCCGGTGCTGCTGTGGCACGTCGTGCTGCCTCTGATTGCGCCGGGGCTGGCGGCCTGCGCCATCCTCACCTTCGTCTTCAGCTGGAACGAGTTCGCGGTCGCGCTCAACCTCACCATGAAGCAGACCGCGACCGTGCCGGTGGCGATCGCCAAGTTCGCCCAGGATTTCGAGATCCGCTACACGCAGATGGCCGCCGCTGCAGGCCTGTCGATCCTGCCGGCGCTCGTCCTATTGATCATCGGTCAACGCTATATCGTCCGGGGCCTCACCCAGCGAGCCGTGAAATGAAAGCTGTGTTCGTGCTGTTCGATTCCCTGAACCGCCACATGCTCGGTCCCTACGGCGGCATGCGAGTGCCGACGCCGAACTTCGACCGGCTGGCGCAACGCTGCGTCACCTTCGACAAGCACTATGTCGGCAGCCTGCCGTGCATG
>DASXQC010000653.1:0-6891 GCA_036493235.1 Reyranella sp. | reverse complement strand
CCCAAGTATAGCCGAGCGCCGGCGCGAAGACGCTCGCGGCGATGACGGCGGGCGTGTAGAGCAGGCTCAGCTCGTCGCCGAGCGTTGTTTTGCCGGCGACGAGCCCCGTGACGTTCGCGAGCCGCGCCCAGGCGGTGTCCGTCGGCACGGCCGGCGCCGGCAGGGGCGAAGCCGGGTAGAAGCCTGCGCTTGCCAGCAGGGGCGCGAGCGCCACCAAGCTCGTGCCGGCGGGCAGCGCCACGGGCGTCACCGCCGTCCCCGCGGCGTTGATCTGCAACGCGTCGTAGTTGTCCGCCGGGACCACAACCCCGCCGGGCGAAAGCACGTTCGCCATGAGTGCGAAGGCATCGGCGGTGCCGGTCTTGCGCGCCAGCACCAGAGGATCGGAAGTCGGCGCCCGCAGCGCCGCCGTGGGCGCGAGCGTCAGCACCCGGCCAAGCCAGGGCAGCGGGTCGGAAGGCAGGCTCGCCGCCGGCCCGCCGGGCGGCAGGATCAGCGAGGTGGGCCCGACGAAGGGCATGGCGGCATGCGCCGCGTGCACCTGCTTCAGCGCATCCAGCAGGCTCCCGAGGAAGTCGCTGCGCACCTGCACCGAGAGCGGCAGGCTGGGCTGCGCCGGGCCGGCCGGGCGGTCGTTGGTGGTGCTGACCATCGAGAGCGGCTGCGGCTCCAACATGGTGAGAGAAGGGATGGGTCCTGCAACGCCGAGGGCGCCGGCCAGCGCCTGCTCGCGCATCGCTGTCTCGCCAAGCTTCTC
Organism: Reyranella sp.; assembly: GCA_036493235.1. GTDB lineage: Bacteria > Pseudomonadota > Alphaproteobacteria > Reyranellales > Reyranellaceae > Reyranella. The sequence continues at coordinate 6,134 of DASXQC010000653.1, read as the reverse complement.
CAGCAAGTTGAGGTAGCCGCCGATCTCCGTGATGTTGCGCGGCGCGGGGATGCGCGAGCCGACCACGTCGCCCTGGAGCGCCAGCCGGCGCAGCAGGATCGACTGAGCTGCCGCTGCGTCCGGCGAGTTGTTCGCCTGGATCAGGCCGATCAAGCTGCCCACGATCTGCGAGGTCAGCGCCGGGTCGAGCTGCGGCGCCGCCGCGTCGGGCGGGGCGCCCGTGTAGCCGAATTGCGCGGCCGGCGCGGCCGTCGAGATGCCGTTCGGCGTGACCACGGTGACGTTGACATTGCCGGTGCCCGCCGGGCTTACCGCCACCAAACTGGTATCGCTCAGCACTGAGATCGAGCTCGCCTGCGTGACGCCGAAGCCCACCAGCATCGCGCTGGTGAAGCCGGTGCCGGTCAGTGCGACCAGGGTGCCGCCGGCGGCCGGCCCGGTGCCAGGAGAAACGGCGGTAATAATTGGCGCGGCCATCTCGCTTCTCCCGTCATGCCAATGCTGCAATGAGGACCGGCAGCAGCTCGGTGACGAGCGTCCCGGCGACGGAGCTGCCGCCCGAGGAATCGCTGCCGGCTTTCTTGTCGCCCGACGCCTTGCTGTCGCCGCCGCCGCTGCTCCCGGCGGGCGCGGTCAGGATGCTGCCGAGCGTGGTGAGCGCCTGCTGGGTGACCTGCGTGTTGGCCTTCACCATGTCGGAGCGGGCGGTATCCGCGGTGGTCTGCGTGCTCTGGATCAGCGCGGCGAGCTTGTCGGCAGTGTTCAGCGAGGGGTCGATCCCCTTGGCCGTGGCGAGCGCGGAGACCAGCGCCTGCGCAAGCGTGCTGTTTGTCCCGGTGGCTGCCGCACCCGCGGGCACGACCGTGTTGTTGTTGACGAGGTTTGGCAGGAGCGAGCCGAGCTGCGTGCCCACCTGGGCGTTGGAGAGCGCCGTCACCTGGCTGCCGGGCACCGTGACCGAGGCGATGCCGGGCGCCGTGTCGGCCGGCGAGTCCTGCCAGTTCCAGAAGCGCGTGAGGTCAATCTTCTCCCCCGAGGGGCAGCGCCCGAGCATCGCCTCGCCCAGCACGCCACGCGTCGGCAAGGAGGCGTGGCTGCCCTGGCTGGACCCGCCCTGGCGGTGGAACTGGAGCAGAGCGTCCTCCAAATCGCCCGTGGTCATGCCCCAGCCCTTCACGTCGCCCAACGCCTGCGGGATGGAGAAGGGCACGATCATCGCGTTGCCGTGGAAACCGAGCACCTCGTTGCCGATGCAGTCGAGCAGCGGCACAGTGCTGGTCAGGCCCGGGAAGGAGAGCAGGAAGGGCTCCAGCAGCATCACACGCTCCTCGGGCGTGAGCGACAGCCAGACCGCCTTGGAATAGCGCACGATGTTGCGCAGCACGTGCTGGAGTGTGTTCTCGATCTGGATCAGGTCGGAGTATTTCAGCAGCGGCGCGACCTCCATCGCCGGAATCGGATAGGACCCGGCAGGCAATTCGACCGGCGTGGGATCCGGCTTTGTGTAGCTCTCGGGATTCCCCGCGACGCTGGCCGTCAGGTCGGCCTGGAAGCTCCACAGGTAGGGCGCGCCGATCTCCTTTCCGAGCTGAGTGGCGGAATAGGTCCGAGCCTGCGGAACGATGGGCGGGGCGACCAGCGCTGGCAGCAGGCCGAGCGCGGGCGCCGGCCAAGCCAGCGCGGAGGCGCCCAGCAGCCCCATCGCCAGATCGGTCGGCGTGGCGAACTGATAGGTGAAGCCGTCCATCCGCCGCGTGATCTCGAAGCCGACGACATCGGTAGGCGCGAGCTGCCGCGGCAGCGCGATCGAGGCCTGGAGCGTGGCCGGCGTCCCCTGCCGTGGATTGCGCTGGCCCTGAAGATACTGGATCAAGTCGGCGTCGGTCTTGAAGGCCTGGCTCGTGTCGAACTGGCCCGGCACGGTGACCGGCGCGGTCGGGATCATCTCCACCGGACCGAGCCGCGCGCCCCAGCGCGTGATGGCTGCGACGTAGATATGGTCGAAGGGCAGCACGGTGGCGACGGCCGAGAAGCGGATGACGTCCTCGGCGAGGCTGTCGAGCGCGAGCGAGGCGCGGGGATCGGCCGCGAAGCGCTCCAGCCGGCTCAGCCCGGTCGTGTACTGCGCCGGCAGCCAGCGCGTCAGCACGTCCGAATGGGCGAGCAGCCCGGCATAGCGGTTCAGCACGTCGTGCCGCGACAGGCCGCCTGTGAGCGTGGCGCTGGAAAGCTGCTGATAGAGAGCGAGCGCCACGGGCGAGGCGTTCTGCAAGGCCTGCTGGCAGGTTTGGAGATCACTGGCGGCCTTGCTGGATAGGAAAGCCTCGTTAGCGTTCTTTGCCTGGGTGAGCAGGGATTGGAGCTGACCGACCTCGCCGGACTGGACCGAGAAGGCCGAGCCCAGCCCGCTCAGCACGCCGGCGAGCTGAACCGCCGTGTTCAGCGCCGCGACGATCTGCCCATGCGCGCCGCTCGCCAGCGAGACCGCGAGCGAGGTGCCGATGATCGGCGCGTTCAGAACCGCAGCCGCCTGGTTCACCAAGCCGAGCATCGATTGAATGGCCGTGTTCAGTTGGCTCGACCACTGCACCGCGCTGGCGCGATCGCTGTCGGAGATCACGTCGTCGAGATGCACCTTCTGTCCGGGCGGCAGGAACCAGACGATATCCAGCGGCACCAGGCAGACCAGGCTGACGCCGTCATAAGCCGTGGTGATGTCGAACTGCCTCAGCACCTCGAAGTACTGCATGGTCAGCGCATGTAGCTTGTTGTGATTGGTAATCGTCTTCGTCGTAACGTTGGTGGACTCCGTCGAGGTCGCCATGCGCATCGCCGTCCGCTGCGCGCTGCGCTGGGAGCGGGCCTGCTGCTCGGCGCGGCTCTGCACCGCTTGCGTGGCGGTGGAGCCGTAGTTCTGGAGCCCGTCCATCCAGTTGTGCGCGCTGCCGCCGGAGACGGTCTCGCCGACGCTGCCGCTGGGGCCGCCCAGCAGCCCGAGCAGCCCGCCGCCCGCGCTCAGGGAAGAGGTCTCCGAGGCACTGAAGAAGTCGCTGCCGCTCTGCGCGCTCTGCCGCAGCGCCGAGTCGAAGGTGGCGCGCGTAGAGGAATCCGAGGTCTGCGTGGCTAGGCTGGAATCCGAGGCGATCACCGAATCGAACTCGCGGACCGAGAACGTTGTGGACTGCTCCTCCACGACCACCTGCTGCTGCTCGCCGGGGGCAAGCGGCAGGGAATAGACGAGGTCGCCCAACGCCAGGCCCTCGAACTTCCAGTTCTGGCTGCACCGCAGCACGTAGCCCAGCCCTAGCGAGCCCACGATGGTCGGCCGAGTCAGTAGCGCGTCTCGGAATTCGTCGATGCTGATCGGGCCGTTGAGGTCGACGCGAGGAATCGGCGCGTCGGAGCGGATGACGTTGTTGAAGACTCCGGTCTGGTTGCGCCCGACCGTCTCGGTCTCGGCGTAGAGCGTCGGCGCGATGAGCTGGAAGAAGATGCCGTAGGGAAAGCGCTCGAAGGAAGTCTGGTTCTCCATTACGCGAATGCAGTCGGGACAGTCGCCGAGCGCGAGTTTGGGCAAGGCCGGAGTGCCGCCGGCCTCGTCGGCATTCTGGCCGATGGCGTCGCGGAGTTGGGTCAGGATCGCGGCCGGTGTCGGCGGGAGCTGCTTGGGCAGCCGCGTCGTGCCGATATAGCCGAAGGGGCCCAGCAGATCGGGCGCCACGGTCAGGTCCACCACGGCAGCCGGATCGGCGCCGCGCACGCGCAGCGACAGAGCGGCGCCTGGCTGCAACACCACGCCACGCGGCAGCAGGATAGAGAAATTGGCCTCTGCATCGGTGAAACCCGCTGCGAGCACCTGTGAACCGGAGACCTTAGTGACGTCCGGGGCCCCGTCGCCTGAGGCAGCCAGCGACACCACTTCAATCTGGAGGTCCCTGGCCGGGCTGGCATCGGGCTGCACCAGCGTGCCCAGCAGCTTCGGAGGAAGCGGGACCGCGGGTTGGGGGGACTGCACGACCTTGCCCACGACCTTCGAGAGATTGGTGAGCACCGTCTCGATCTGGAGGCCGGAGAGCTTCGTCTTGCCAGTCCGCGTGGTGGCGGCGGCTTGGCTCGCCGGCGGCGCCGCCGGCTCGGTGGGCGCCGATGTCACCATCGGTACCAGACCCTGACTCTCGGTGTCCGACGCTCGGGTGGTCGCGGCCCGTGTGGTCGAGGCCGCGGTGGCCCGTTTCGTCCCCGAACGCGATGCCGGCTTGCCGCGAGTGGCCATATCAAGCACTCCTGATCGCTAGGCCGTCGACCTTGCTGAGGTCGAGCGTCCGATCTGGCATGAAAGACGACCGCGCCTCTTAAGGAAGGCGTCTAACTTGTGTCGGCGAAGCCGATGTGCGGGCTCTCAATTCGTCGGGCATCGCCCTCCCCTTGAAGAGGATCTGGCCTGTCCGCATCGCTAGCTTGTTGTGGCTAGCATCGCTTTCGTCGAAATCAACGAGTCGTATTTACTATCGTATATTTTACCATCGCATGCACGGCCGAGCCAACAATCATCTGGGTTCAAAAAGGAACACCGGGATGTGGACGGCCGCTCATTGCAACCCGTTTGCTTTATCTCAAACGCTGATATTCCACTTTTGCCTTTAGTCTCCACCGGAGTTCGTGGGCTACACCTTCCTAAAGCCGCAAGTCACGTCGATCGGCACAGCTTGAGGTGCACACACGCGACCGCATGAGGATGTTGATATTTATCACGGGTCGATTGCAGTGGCTTTGATACTTCGACCTACCCACATCTTCGGCCTCGCGCCTCCTGCGTGAATTTAAGGCCGGCTAGCAAGCAGTCTGCGGCTACATCGCGACGATCACCGGGCCGTTCCGTTGAAAGCGATTCGAGGCGTCACGAGCCACCGCTCAGCCATCGGTCGACGACATCGGCGGTCATCAGCACCGGCCTTGCCTTCTCATGGATCGGCTCGACTACGGTCTGTTGAGATTCATCGGGAGTTTAATACGGCTGCAGCGAGATAGATGGTTGTGCTGAAGCTGGTGTCAGTCTTATCGGCGCGCACGGCGGACCCGCTCCGATGAGAGAGAGCCCCCAAGCCTGTGGATAAGGGCTTGGCGAAGACAGGCTCCTTGGGCATTGGCCCGGCCCAGTCGCCTGTGTTTGCCTAGGGAATACGCGAGGCCATTGCCCATAATAGGTGTTCGGCGCGTGATCGTGCAGTGTCGCGCGCATGATGATGATGATCGTGCTGCGCCTGTTGTCGCTCCTGAACCTGAAATACCGATGGCATTGGCAATTCAGCCCGCGCCCCTGAACAGGGGTGTTTTTTCAGGGGGTGGACATCGTTGGATTCGTGGACTCCTGGCCTGAAATCCTTGTGCCATCGGCATCCAACCGGTCCACATCCGAGTAGACTCTTGTGGACTCCCCCCAGGGCGATTCGACGAAAGGCAACTTCGCGCTAGTCGATCAGCCGGACCTTCACGTAGCTGCCCGGTGCGTCCTCGATCGCGGGCAGGCCGCCACTGCCGGGCACGCGCGCGGGGACCTTGTCGCCGGACTTGGCCGACAGCCACTTGTCCCAGTCGTTCCACCACGAGCCCGGGTATTCGGTCGCGCCGGCTCGCCATTCGTCGAGGGTCGTCGGGTTCTTCGGCGTCTCGTTCAGCCAGTGCATGTACTTCTTGGCCGACGGCGGATTGACCACGCCGGCGATGTGGCCCGAGCCTGCCAGCATGAAGCGCACCGGGCCGGAGAAGAGCTGCGTTGCCTTGTAGACCGACTTGGCGGGAGCGATATGGTCGTCCTTGCCGGCCTGCAGGTAGACCGGGATCGAGATCTTGCGCAGGTCGATCGGCACGTTGTCGATGGTGAGCCCGCCCGGCTTCGCCAGCAGGTTCTTCTGGTACATGTTGCGCAGGTAGTAGCTGTGCATCGCCGCCGGCATGCGGGTCGCGTCGGCGTTCCAGAACAGGAGATCGAACGGGAAGGGGTCCTTGCCCATCAGGTAGTTGTTCACCACGAACGACCAGATGAGGTCGTTGGCGCGCAGCATGTTGAAGGTAGTCGCCATCTCGGTGCCCTCGAGATAGCCCTTCTTGCTCATGGTCTGCTCGAGGCCGGCGAG
>DASXQC010000652.1:0-4003 GCA_036493235.1 Reyranella sp. | reverse complement strand
GCGCAGCCGCTGGTGATGGCGATCATCTTCACCGTCTTTCCGGCCGAGCGGCGCGGCATGGCGATGGGCGTGTTCGGCCTCGGCGTGGTGTTCGCGCCGGCGATCGGCCCGACCATGGGCGGGATGATGATCGAGTACTTCTCCTGGCGGTACGTCTTCTACATCTCGCTGCCGTTCTGCGCCCTCGCCGCCGTGCTCGGCCTGTTCTTCATGCCGAGCCGGCCGCTGCCCAAGCAGATTCCGCCGTTCGATTGGCTGGGCTTCGCCCTGCTGTGCAGCGCGCTGCTGGGGCTGATGACCGGCATCGCCGACGGTCAGCGCGAGGGCTGGACCTCCGATACCATCGTGCTGCATCTCACCGTCGGCGGCCTTGCCGCGGCCGGCTTCATCCTGTGGGAGTTGCACACGCCGCGGGCGATGATCGACATCCGGATCTTCGCCAATATCGAGTTCGCCGCCGCGGCGACGATCGCCTTCGTGTTCGGCTTCGGCATGAACGGATCGACCTATGTCATCCCGGTGTTCGTGCAGACCATCATCGGCTTCACGCCGCTGCTGGCGGGGCTGATGATGATGCCGGCCGGCATTATGCTCGCCTTCATCTTCCCGATCGCCGGGCGCATGGCCGACGCCATCCCGGCTTCGACCATGATCATCGTCGGGCTGCTGCTGTTCACGACCGGCTTCATGTTCATGTGCACCGCCGACGTCGCCACGACGTTCTGGACGCTGGTCAGCTTCGTGATGATCTCGCGGCTTGGTCTGGGCTTCATCAATCCCAGCCTCAATGCCTCCTCGCTCAAGGCGCTGCCGGCCGACAAGGTCCGCCAGGGGGCGGGCATCGCCAACTTCATGCGCCAGCTCGGCGGCGCCTTCGGCACCAATCTGCTGGTCGCCTTCTTCGAGATCCGCACCCATTTCCATGCCGAGGCGCTGACCGCGACCCAGGACTGGGGAAACTTCACATCGTCGCGACTGCTGGTGCTGGTCGAGCAGCTGATGCTGCAGGCCAAGGGCCTGCCATTGCAGCAGCAGAAGGCCGGCGCCTACGACTATCTCGGCACCCTCGTCTTCGCGAAGGCGGAGATGCTGGCCTTCTCCGACACGTTCCTCGTGATCGGCTTGGTGGGTTTGATCGCCCTGGTCCCGGCCGCCATGCTGTCGCGCCAGCAGCGCCGCGGCCGCGGCTTCGCCCTGCTCGGAAAGATCGTGCGATGAGCAGTGTACCCAGCGTGGTCGGTGTCTGGCGCCTGGTCGGTGGCACCACGACGGATCCGTCGGGCAAGGAACTCGGCGTGCCCTACGGCCCGCGCGGCATGGGCCTGGTCTCGCTGACGGCCGACGGCCGCATGATGGCGGTGCTGGTCGACGGCCGGCCGACGTTGCCGGACGGTGCCAAGCGCGATTACTCCTCTTACTGCGGCAACTACACTTTTGACGGCAGCACCCTGATCACCACCGTCGACGCCGCCTCCGATCCCGCCCGCATGGCCAGCCAACAGGTGCGCAAGGTCCGCCTCGACGGCGACCGCATGATCCTGATCCCCCCGGACCGCGAGGACAGCGGCGTGATGCTCCACCGCGAGCTCACGTGGGAGCGGGTGAGCACGGTTTCGTTGTAGCGGTCAGCCGGCGCGGTTGCCCGTAGTCACGCGCTTCAGCCATCTCCAGGCGACAGCGAGGGGCACGAAGATCAGGAACCAGAGCTTCTTGGCGAAGACCAGCCCGAGCGCGAGCAGGCCGAGCTTGCTCGCCACCTTCACGCCCATAACGGCTGCAACCAATCCGGCAATGCCGTACTCGGCGACCTTGTCGCCGGTCTGAAAATCGACGTAGCGGCCGCCCGCCGGAAAGACGAAGCTCGCCTGCGCTACTTTCAACAGGTCCGGCGTCCCCACGCTGCGGCCGGGGCCGATCCAGATCAGCTTCTCGAAACCGTCGCGCGCCAGGACCAGCGCGATGCTGTTGACCAGCGGGCCAGTTTGCTCGTCGCGCGCCTCGAACGACCAGTAGGCGACGTTGTTGGCGCGGTCGAGCTGCGGCCGCTCCAGCCAGCCCACGATATGCAGGGCCGGAACGCCGGCTGTCTTGCGCCTTTCATTGTCGGCCTCGGTGTTGGCGATCATCGCCTTCAGCATGGCGTCGGCATCGAGGTCGTCCCAATCGTCGAGCTTGATGTAGCCGCCGCCGATCTTCAGGTAGAAGACCAGCGCCTCGGTCTTCTGGTCGAGCAGTGCGGCTTCCATTCCCTTCGGCGCGTCGACGCCGTTCAATGTCTCCCACAGAAGGGCGGCGTCCGGTCCCGCGAGTTGGAGGATCTGTGCGGGCGCCTTCAGCGTTCCGTGCGAGATCGGCAGATCGTCAGATTCGCCTTCGTGCCAGGACAGCGCACGCAATGTCCGCTCGCGCTCCTCCTCCGTAGTCGGCGGCTTGGCGGCGGCGGCGGGTATCAGCGCGAGCAATGCAAGGCAGGCAAACAGCAGGTTTCTCATGCAGTACTTTTGCAACCACTGTCTGTAGGAGGCAAGACAGTTGATTTGGCGGGCTTCCCTTCAAAGCCATTCCCTCTATCGTGCGGCTCGATGATTGATTACGACGTTGCAGTGGTCGGCGGCGGCAGCGCAGGCGTTGCCGCCGCCATTGCGGCCGCGCGTTGTGGCGCGCGCACGCTGCTGGTCGAGCGCGCCGGATGCCTCGGCGGCGCCTCGACTCTGCGCAACGTCGTGACGTACTGCGGGCTCTACACCTTGGGCGATCCGCCGCGGCAGGCGGTGGCGGGCATCGCCGAGGAGGTGATGCAGGGGCTGCGCGAGATGGGCGCGGTTACAGCTCCTCAGCGCCATCGCGGCGTGTTCGTGGTGTTCGAGCCGGAGGCGGTGAAGCGCGTGCTCGACCGGCTGTGCGCCGAGGCCAAGGTCGACGTGCTGCTGCATGCCTTCGTGAACGGTGCGACGCGCGACCGCGACCGCATCGTCGAGGTGTCGTGGCAGGACCATGCCGGCGTCCACACGGTGCGGGCGAAGGCGTTCGTCGATGCGAGCGGCGAGGGCGATCTCGCCTTCTTCGCCGACGCCTCGACGCGCTACGGCAACGACGGGATGGTCAATCTCGGCACGCTGGGCACGCGCTTCGGCGGCGTTCCCCGCGACGTGACCGTCACAGCCGATCGCCTCGCCGAGGCGGTCGCGGCCGGGAAAGGACCGTTCACCAAGGACCGCAGCGTCATGACCCGGCTGCCTATTTCCGGCGACATTGTTTGCTACGTCGCCTCCGCCGACTACGATCCGCGCGATGCCGCGAGCTTCTCCGCGGCCGAGCGCAGCGGCCGCGAGCAGGCCTGGGCCTACCTCGAGGCGATCCGCACCATTCCCGGCTGCGACAAGGCCTATCTCGTCTCGACCGGGCCCGAGTTCGGCACGCGCGAATCGCGGCACATCGAGGCGCTCTATCGGCTGACGTGGGAAGACGTGGTGCAAGGCCGTCGTGTCGACGACTCGATCGCGCTCGGCGCATGGGGCGTCGAATGGCACGACCGCAAGACGTACGAGAGCACGTTCGTCTATCCGCCGGACAAGGGCACCTACGAGATCCCGCTGCGCTGCCTCATAAGTCGCGACACGACGAACCTGTTCGCCGCGGGTCGGCTGGTCGATGCCGACCAGAAGGCCGGCGCCTCGGTGCGCGTCATGGGCACGGCCTTCGCGACGGGACAGGCCGCGGGCGTCGCCGCGGCAGCGTTCGCGCAGCACCGCCATGTCGATGCCAACGCGGTCCGCAAAGTTCTCCACAGGCAGAACGCGCTGATCGACCGATTCTAGGGCCTCCTTGGGCAATGGAACGCGACTCTCGGCCTGATTTTCGCGGGCTTTTCGCGCGGCCATTGCCCGTATTAGGTGTGCCGCCGCGCGTGTGCGTATGGTGGGCGCATGAGCATTCGCTCTCCAACCACGCACGACCCACCACCACGACCTCACCTTGAGGAGGCGCGAAGCGCCGTCTCGAA
>DASXQC010000651.1:0-5109 GCA_036493235.1 Reyranella sp. | reverse complement strand
TCCTGTCGATCGATCCGACGCCGATGGCCGAGATGCGAGCGCGGGCGCCCGATGTCTATTGCTGGCTGCTGCGGCTCGACGATGCCTCGGGCGTCGAAGGCGAATGGCTCGATCCATCGATGCCGCTGCCGCAGACGATTACCGCGCTGCTGAAGCATTGCGGCGAGACCTACCTGCCGTTCCTCGCCGCCAACACTGAGGCGCTACGCGATGGCGCCGAACAGGTCGCGCTGGAGATCCACGGCCGGCCTTACGCCCAGACGCCGTTCCGCTACCAGGCCAAGTGCCACGACGCGCTGTGCAACAAGCTCGCCGTGCTCGGGCCTGAGGTACGCCGCCGCCTCGACCCGGTGCTCGAGGAGACCGGCTGCCTCCGCTATCTCGTCTGACCATGCGGCGCGCCGTCCTATTCGATGTCGGCGGGCCGATCGACATGGAGTTTGCCTACGAGATCGCCGTCGAAGGCGCGATCGCTGCGGCCTGCGGCATGGAGGGCATCCGGCTCGACCAGGCCGCCATCGACGAGGCATCGGAGCAGGCAGTCGAGGCGTTCGCCCCCGACGCCCATGCCCACATGATCGAGACGCTGTGCGGCGACCCGCGCACCGTCGAGCGTGTACGCTAACGGGTCCATGCGATGGTCGCCAACCTCGATGTGTTCCAGCTTCGCCCCGGGATCGACGACCTGCTGCGGAAACTCCGCAAACTCGGCCTAAAGCTCGGCCTCGTAACCAACCGACCCGAGCCTCCGGACATCGGCGACCTGTTCGATTACTGCGGACCGCGGCCTCTCACGGCGGTCGCCGAGGCGCTGGGTGTCGCACCGACGGAGTGCATCATGATCGGCGACCGCCTCGACACTGACATCGCACCGGCCAAGGCGCTTGGCATGGCGACGATCCGCTTCTGCACCGGCCGTCATCGCCGCCAGAAGGCACGCTCAGCCGCCGAGAGGCCGGATGCCGAGGCGACCGACGTGGCGGAGCTCGAGGCGGCGATCGGAGCCTGTGGATAAGTCGTCCCGCGTCCCGCCAATTCGACAATCGTCCCAACGGGCATGTGGCGCAGGATCTGGGACGAATCTACTAAAAGCCCGATGGAATCGGCATCGGATGCATCCCACGCGAGTGGGATACGGGACGCTTCAGTGGGGATGGTAGCTGGCGCCGTAGCGGTGGATGTGCAGCGGCGCCTTGGCGAGGCCCGGGCAGAATGTGCCGACGACCTTCTCCAGCCGCTGGTAGAGCTTGCGGGCGTCGCCCATCGGCTTGGCACGGCGGGCCTGTGACGCGGCCGCCTCGGCGGCGAGCTGGGCGAGGTCGATGGTGAGGAGCTTGCGGTCCTCGACCACCATCTGGCCGCCGACCATCACCGAGTGCACGGCGCTGCCGTCCTCGCTGTGCACCAGCTGGTTCACCGGATCGTTCATCGGGATCCAGTTCACGTGGTGCAGGTCGAGGAAGACAATGTCGGCCTTGTAACCCGGCGCGATCCGGCCGATCTGCTGGGAAAGGCCGAGCGCCCGCGCGCCGCCTGCGGTGCAGGCTCGCAGCGCCTCCTCGGTCGAGACCCATTGCTCGTGGTCCGGGCCCTGGACCTTCGAGGCGAAGGAGGCGAGCCGCATCGCCTCGTAGACATTCTGGTTGTCCGAGCAGTTCGCGCCGTCGGTGCCGATGGCGACGTTGACCTTGGCGTTCAGCATGCCACGCACGTCGGCCAGCCCGTTGCCCAGTCGCATGTTGGAGCCGGGATTATGCGCCACCGACGCGCCGCGATCGCCCAGCCGCTTCATGTCGTCGTTGTCGAGCCACACGCCGTGCGCGACGGTGAAGCGGTCGGTGACGAGGCCGAGCTCGTCCATGTGGGCGGCGAGCGTGGTGCCGTAGCGCTGGAAGCCCGCGATCACCTGCACCTTAGATTCGGCGACGTGGCTGTGGATGGCGACGTCGTATTCATTGGCGAGGTCGCGGCAGGAGATCAGGAAGGCGTCGCTGCAGTGGTGCGGGATGGTCGGCGCCAGCGCGAGGTGCACTTTCTCGAAGGGCCACTTCTGCAGCGCCTTCTTCATCTGCTTCGTGGTCGCCTTCCAGGGCGCGAGCTTGAAGCTCTCGATCTCCTTCTGCAGACCCGGCGAGAGGCGCTCCATCAGGCCGGGGATGGCCTCGAAGAAGGTGATGTCGGCCACCATCGGCGCCAGCACGCAGCGCATGCCGACCTCCTCGTAGGCCTTGGCCATCGCCGACAGGCCCTCGACCGAGGGGACGGGAAATTCGGCGGCAAGATCGTAAGCGGCGGTACACCCCTTCAGCAGCATCTCGGCCGCGCCGATCTTGGCCGAGAGATATTTGTCATCCAGCGTACGGCCGATGCCGACCCACTGGCTCGCGGTGAGCAGCAACTCGAGCGACCAGCGGTCGTGCAGTCCCTTGCCGAGGTTTCCGGGCCCGTGCGTGTGGGCGTTGATCAGGCCGGGATGCATCAGCCTGTTCCGCGCGTCGACGGTGGCGGCTCCTTCAGGCGCGGCGAGACCGGGCCGGCCGATCTCGGCGATCGTGTCGCCCTTGATCAGGATGTCGGTGGGAACCGCCTGGCGGCGATCGATGTCGAGGAGCTTGCCGCCGCGAACGACGGTGTAGGGAACCTTTTTGGCCATGGCTGCCATAGTCTCGCAAATCGGCTGCCATTCCAGCGACAAGAATCAGCGGCGGTTGTCACGGCAACGTCCTCTCTCGCACCCGCGTTGATCCGCTGCCGTCCCCGCGACGGCGCAATCGAATTCTCAAGAGAGGAGACAGACAATGATCTCGACCCTTCGCAAGACCGCCCTGGCTGCCGTGCTGCTCGCCGGCACCGCGGGCTTTGCCTATGCCCAGACAAGTATTGGTGCCGGCAGCTCGACGACGGGCACCGCGGGCGCGGGCGTGTCGACGGGTGGCGCCTCGGTCGGCACCGGCGCCGGCACGTCCTCGACGCTGGGCCTCGGCGCGAACAAGAAGAGCGGCACGTCGCTCGGCACCAGCGGCTCGAGCAGCACCTCGCTGGGCGCCGGTGGGTCGGCCGCAGGCACCGGCGCGTCGGTCGGCACGGGCACGAGCGGCTCGGCCAACATCGCGGCGCAGCCTCTGAAGAAGTAGGTCAGACGTCGGATCGCTACAGCTGCGCGGCCTTCGGGCCGCGCAGCTTTTCGTCGTGCGTCAAATCCGGCCCAGGTCGCGAGCCACAAGGCGATCGTGATCGGCACCGTCAGCACCAGGGCATAACCCCAACCGAGCCTGAGTGCCCGGATGCCCCGCAGGAAAAGGAAAATCGGAATTCCAGCAATGATCAGAAACAGAAGGGACTGCAGCATATCCCGGCAAAACTCTCTTGTGCCGCCTGGCGATGCAAGTCACGGCGACTTGAGAGGATGAGGATAACCCCTGTACCATCCGGGCAGGCCAGGGAAGGAACTCATCCATGCTGCACGAGCTGATTTCCGGCGACAATCACATCGATCTCACCTACTGCCCGACCGACCTGTGGTCGTCGCAGGCCCCAGCGAAGTGGAAGAAGAACGCGCCGCGCGTCGAGGAGCGCAACGACGGACAGCACTGGTTCGTCGACGACAAGGACCGCGGCATGTGGAACGGCGTCGGTCCGGGCTTCCTGCCCTACAAGAAGGGCTCGTTCGGCCATGTCGACGAGATGAAGGAGGCGGGCTTCGAATGGAACTCCTATCCTGGCGGCGTGCCGCGACCGACGACGCCCGAGCTGCGCATCGCCGATCTCGACCGTGACGGTCTCACCAAGGAGATCATCTACGGCTGCCTGATGGTCAACGACCTGGTCGACGACGTCGAACTGCGCAACTGGGTGAACCAACGCTACAACGACTGGGCTGCCGACTTCGCGCGCCGCTCCGATCCCAACCGCGTCTTCCCGCTCGCCATAATCCCCAACACCGATCCACAGGTGGCGGCGGATGAAGTGCGGCGCTGCGCGAAGATGGGCCTGAAGGGCGGCGACCTCGCGTTCAAGCGCATGAGTCTGCCGCTCTACCATCACGGCTGGTACGCGCTGTGGGAGGCGGCGGCAGAATGCAAGTTCCCGATCTCGTTCCATTCGACCGGCTTCAAGAACGTGCGCGCGCCCGACACGCCGGAGATGGAGAAGGAGTACATGGTGCAGCACCGGCTCGTCCGCTCCGCGCTGTTCCAGCTCGACACGATGGAGGTGCTGGTCTCGCTGCTCGCCTCGGGCGCCTGTGAGAAGTATCCCGAGTTCAACTTCGTGCTCGGCGAATCGGGCGTGACCTGGCTGCCCTACGTGTTCGACCGGCTCGACACCGAGTATCACGACCGCGCCCAGGCCCTCGGCTTCAAGATGAAGCCTTCCGACTACTTCCGCCGGCAGGGCTACGTCACCTACCAGCAGGACAAGTACCTCGAGCCGATCGTGCCGCTGATCGGCGAGGACAACATCATCTGGGGCGCCGACTACCCGCACCCCGATTGCATCTGGCCGAACTCGCGCGAGACGCTCACCAAGAACCTCGCCAGCTTCTCGTCCTCGGTGCAGAAGAAGATCGTGCACGACAACGTGGCGCGGCTGTACGGGCTGAATTGAGCCGAACAGTCGTTGTCGGCGGCGGGGCGATGGGATCCTCCATCGCCTGGCATCTGGCGGGCGAATCGGGCTTCGACAGCGAGATCGTCGTGGTCGAGCGCGACCCGACCTATACGCGCGCCTCGTCGGCTTTGTCGGCGAGCTCGATCCGCCAGCAGTTCTCGACGCCGCTCAATATCCACCTGTCGCGCTACGGCATTGGCTTCCTGCGCCGGGCGAAGGAGCTGCTCGACGTCGATCTCGGCCTCAAGGAGCCGGGTTACCTGTTCCTGGCGAGCCCCGCCGGCGAAGCGGTGCTGCGCGCCAACCACGTGATCCAGAAGGGCGAGGGCTGCGCGGTCGAGTTGCTCGAACCGGCGGAACTGACCGAGCACTTCCCGGCGATCTCGAATGAGGGTGTCGCGCTGGCCTCACACGGTGTCGCGAACGAAGGCTGGTTCGACGGCCCGGCGCTGATGCAGGCCTTCCGCCGCAAGGCGCGGGAGCGGGGCGTCGCATATCTCA
>DASXQC010000650.1:0-3576 GCA_036493235.1 Reyranella sp. | reverse complement strand
ATGTCGCGCCGCGCCTGCGGGCGAGGTTCGGATGTTGACGGTCAAAAGCGATGGCGGGTTTTCCTCCCTAGCGAAGCTGGGGAGGTGGCGCCGTCCGAGCATTTTCGAGCTTCGCTCGAAAATGCGTGGGCGCCGGAGGGGTCATGAGTCGCAGTCTCGCTGTGACTCCTGATCCCTCCGCCCTCGTAAGACGAGGGCACCTCCTCGCGCTATGCGCGGGGAGGAAAGGGAGCTGATGCGCAAGCTCCTCCAGTTTCTCCCGGACGGATTCACGCTCTCCATCCTGGCGATCGTGATCCTCGGCGCGTTCTTTCCCTGCAGCGGCGAGTTCGCCCATTGGGTCGGCATCGCCAGCAAGATCGCGATCTCGCTGCTGTTCTTCCTGCAAGGCGCGCGGCTGTCACGGGCCGCCGTGCTGGCCGGCATCCTGCATTGGCGGCTGCATCTGCAGATCTTCTCCTCGACGTTCATCGTCTTCCCGCTGCTTGGGTTGGCGCTGCAGCCGGTTTCGGGGACCGTGATCGCGCCGCCGCTCTATGTCGGGCTGCTGTTCCTCTGCACCCTGCCGTCGACCGTGCAGGCCTCGGTGATCTTCACCTCGGTCGCTGGCGGCAACGTGGCGGCGGCGCTCTGCAGCGCTTCGCTGTCGAGCATTATCGGCATGGCGCTGACGCCGCTCCTGATCGGGCTGCTGTTGCATGCGCATGGCGAGAGCTCTCTGAATGGCGTCGTGTCGATCGCCTTGCAGGTGCTGGTGCCGTTCGTGCTGGGCCAGATCGCGCAGCGCTGGCTCGAACCGTGGATGAAGCGCAACCAGAAGACGGTGCGGCGGGTCGATCTCGGGTCGGTCCTGCTGATGGTCTACGGCGCGATCAGCGCGGCGACACTGTCGGGCATGTGGCGGCTGCTGCCGGTTACGAGCTTCCTCGTCCTCGTGGCCGTCGACGGCGTCCTGCTCTCCGTGATTCTCTCGACCAACATCTTCGTCGCGCGCCGGGCAGGCTTCGCGCGGCAGGACGAGATCGCCATCGCCTTCTGTGGCACGCAGAAGAGCCTCATCATGGGCATCCCGATGGCCAATGCGCTGTTCGCCGGCTCGACGCTGGGCTTCGTCGTGCTGCCGATGATCGTCTATCACCAGATGCAGTTCATGACCTGCGCCAACATCGCCCGGCGCTATGCCCGGAGCGAACGGCAGCGGGTGCTTGACGTCGGGAAGGGAGCTTGAGCATGGCCAAGAGAACCGTCATTCGCGGCGCCGATATCGTCACCATGGATAAGGCGCTGGGTGACCTGGTCGGCGATATCCTGATAGAGGACGGCGCGATCAAGGCCGTCGGCTCGTCGCTCGACGCCGCGGGCGCCGGCGCGGAGGTCATTGATGCCGCGGGCATGATCGCCCTGCCGGGCATCATCGATGCCCACACATGCCTCTGGCAGACCGTGATGCGCGGCTACGTGCCGGACCTGTGGTACGGCACCTACAATACCAAGTTACTGCCGGCGCGCGCCCGCTACACGCCGGACGATAACTTCAACGCCGCCTACATCGGCGGCTTCGAGATGCTGTCCTACGGCACCACGACCGTCGTCGATTACTGCCACAACCTCGGTTCGCCCGACTACGCGCCGAAGTCGCTGGAGGCGCTGAAGACGGTGGGCATCCGGCACCTGTTCGAATATTCGTTCATGACCTTCCAGCCGGACAATTTTCCACTGGCAGCCCGGTTCGACGACGCGCGGCGCATATACGACCGCTATCACGATCCTGCCGGCATCACGACCATCGGCTTCGGCATCGAGTCGATCGGCGGCCCCAATCTCGACGTGCATCTCAAGTTCGCGCGCGACCTCGAGGCGCTGAGCTGCATCCATGTCAACGAGGCCGGCACGATCGACAAGCTGAACACCGCCGGCCTGCTCGGGGCGGACCTGTCGGTGATCCACGGCAACCTGATCAGCAATCCCGAGCTCGAGATGATGGCGAAGACGCGCACGCCGCTCTGCTTCACGCCGACCGCCGATACCCAAGGGACTCCGGCCGACGTGGTGCGCCGCGCCTTCGATCGCGGCGTCGACGTGGTGTTCGGCTGCGACATCCCCTGCTCGATCGCCTCGGACACGCTGGGCCAACTGCGCGTGATGTACAACGTACAGGGCTTCCTCGACGGCGCGATGGCGCGCAACTTCTCGACCGTGCTGGGCCGCCGGCCGGCGGTACGGCCGGACATGCCGTTGCTGACGCCGCGCAAGCTGATCGAGACGGCGACGGTCACGGCCGCCCGCGTGCTGGGCCTCGATTCGGTCGTCGGTTCACTGACGCCCGGCAAGCGGGCCGACATCGTGCTGGTGCGTAAAGGGCCGTTCGGCGATTCGATCGCCGACGATCCCTGTGCCCACGTCCTGCTGCAGACCAGCCCGCGCGACATCGACACGGTGATGGTCGACGGCAAGCTCCGCATGCAGGGCGGCAAGCTGCTCGACTTCGACGCGGCGCGGGCAACGGCGATGGTGCGCGACTCGCGGCAGCGAATCCTCGGCGCTTGAAGTCTTGCCGGACCGCGGGCGTCTCGCCCGCTCATGAGGCGGGCGAGACGCCCGCGGTCCGGCAAGAGGTCAGTACTTCGCGATCACCTGCTCGGCGAATTCCTTGAGGTTGCTGCGCGCCTCGGTCATGGCGGGCAGCAGGGTTACCTCGTCGAGGCCCATCGCCTCGCGCTCGCGCAAGCCGGCGATGATCTCGTCCGGTGCGCCGACCAGCCCGCCGGTGGCGCGGATCAGGTCCTCGGTGATGAAGCGGCGCTCCTCCAGCGGCAGGAAGGCGCAATGGCCGAAATGGACCTGCTGGTAACGCTTGGCCAACGGCGTCTCCATTTTCTCGGTGAAGGCGAGGTACTCGTCCCACAGGTTGCGGCAGCGTTGCGCGACCGTGCTGGTGTCGCCGTCCTTCTGGTAGAGCTCCCACCAGTAGTGCAGCGTCGCTGCCGCCATCGGGCCGATCGCATCGATCACGCGATCCGATGTTGGCTTCTCGCCCGGCTTCAGGACGCAGGCGTAGGTAAGGGCGGCAGTGTGGAAGCTGTCGGGGAAGCTGCGGCCGACGGCCGAGGCGCCCTGCTGCATCGTCTCCAGGTTCTTCTGCAGGCGGGCGCGCGTCTGATTGTGCGAGCAGACGCGGCCGTCGCCATAGGCGCCGGCGGCCTTGAGCGCCAGTGGCCCGTCGGCCGCGACGTAGACCGGCACAGGATGCCCGACGTCGATGAAGCCGCGGTCGGCGTGGAGGAAGCGGATCTGCTGCCGTTCGCCGCCCAGGTCGTATTCGACCTCCTCGCCGTGCAGCAGCGCGCGCAGCACGCGCAGGTATTCGCGGAAGGCGCCGGCCTTCATCGGGTCCTGGCCCATTACGCGCATCGCGGTGTGGCCCGTCCCGATGCCGAGGAACACGCGGCCGGGCGCGAGCTGGTTGATCGAGGCGATCGAATGGGCGGTCACCGGCGCGAGGCGCGTTGGCGCGACAGCGACGCCGGTGCCGAGCCGGATGCGCGAGGTGTTCTGGGCAGCCAGCGCGAGGACGGC
>DASXQC010000649.1:0-2085 GCA_036493235.1 Reyranella sp. | reverse complement strand
TCGGTGACCTGCGCGCCCAACTCGCAGCCTGCCACATCGGCGAGACGCAGTTCGCCGAGCTGGTCGCCAAGTACGGGCCCGAGCAGATCGCTGCCTTCATGCAGGAGACGGTCGACTATGCCGAGCGGCTGACGCGCGCATCGCTCGCCAAGCTCCCCGACGGCGAATGGAGCTTCGAGGACTGGATCGACGACGACGGCATCGACTACGGCAAGCCGATCCGGCTGTTCGTCACCATCCGCAAGACCGGCGACCATATGGTGGTCGACTGGACCGGCACCAACCCGCAGGTCAAGGGCGCGATCAACAACACGCTCTCTTTCACCAAGGCCGCGTCCTACTGCGGTATCCGATCGGTGCTGCCCCCCGGCATCCCCAACAATGAAGGCGTGTTCCGCGCCATCGAGGTGATCTGCCCGCCGGGCACGGTCGGCAACGGCGTGCTGCCGGCAGCGTGCGCCGCGCGAGGCCTCACGGGTTTCCGCATGGTCGACTGCATGTTCGGCGCGCTGGCGATGATGCTGCCCGACAAGGTCAAGGCGGCGGGCGACGGCGGCAATACCGGTATCTCGATCGGCGGCTACGACGCGGGCCGCAAGCCGTTCATCTATGTCGACTTCACCTGCGGCGCCTGGGGTGCACGGCCTTGGGCCGACGGGCTCGACGGCAACAGCCACATGATGGCCAACATGGCCTCGCATTCGATCGAGGTGACCGAAGCCGAGGAGCCGATCCAGCTGCTCGCCTACGAGTTCGTCGCCGACAAGGCCGGCGCCGGCAAGTATCGCGGCGGCGTGCCGTTCAAGCGCGACTACCGCTTCCTCGAGGACGAAGCGATGCTGCAGGTCCGCTCGGACCGGCGCGACCATCGGCCGTTCGGCCTCTATGGCGGCAGCCCGGGTCGGCCGTCGGAGAACTACCTCAACCCGCAGGCGGAGAACCGCGTGCTGCCCGGCAAGTTCACCATGACCATCAAACGCGGCGACATCTTTCGCCACGTGCTGGCTGGCGCCGGCGGCTGGGGCGATCCGCTCGAGCGCGATCCGGCCAAGGTGCTGAAGGACGTGCGCAACGAGCTTTTGTCGCCGCAGAAGGCGGCCGACGATTACGGCGTGATCGTCGACACCGCGCGTTGGACGGTCGATGCCGCTGCCACGGCCAGGCGCCGCGAGGAGATACGCAGCGCGCGCGGATGGGACGTGGTCCCGAAGGTGCAGTGGCAGGATCCGCCCGCGCCCACCCAGAAGTCGGTCGCGGCGGAATGAGCACACGTTACCGGGTGGGCGTCGATATCGGCGGCACCTTCACCGACATCGTGCTGCTGGGCAGCGACGGCACGCTCCACACCAAGAAAATCTCGTCGAGCGTCGGCGACTATGCCCGCGCGATCGTCGACGGGCTCAGCGAGCTGTTCGTCGAGACGGGCCTCGCCGGGGAGGCGATCGAGGAGATCCGCCACGGCACGACCGTCGCCTCCAACGCCATCCTCGAGCACAAAGGCGCGCGAGTCGGGCTGGTCACCACCCAGGGCTTTCGCGACGTGCTGGAAATCCGCACGCTCCGCATGCCGCGGCTCTACGACCTCGCCTGGGAGAAGCCGGCGCCGCTGGTCGAGCGCTACCTGCGCCAGGTCGTCGACGAGCGGGTCGATGCGCGCGGCCGCATCGAACGGGCACTCGATCCGCGCGACGCCGAGCGGGCGGTCGATGTGCTGCTGGCCGAGAAGGTCGAGGCAGTCGCCATCTGCCTGCTCAATTCCTTCGCCAATCCACGGCATGAGCTGATGTTGAAGGAGATCGTCGAACGCAAGGCGCCGGGGCTGAAGCTCAGCGTCAGCTATGAGGTGCTGCCCGAGATCAAGGAGTACGAGCGCACCTCGACCACCGTAATCAACGCCTATGTCATGCCGATCGTCGCCAGCTACCTGCGCGCGCTGCGGCGGGGGCTCGACAAGGCGGGCATCCCGGCGCGGCTCCTGTTGATGCAATCCAACGGCGGCCTGACCAGCGACCAGGCGGCGGCCGAGCGGCCGATGAACATCATCGAATCGGGCCCGGCCGGCGGCGTGGTGGGCGCGCAGGCGCT
>DASXQC010000648.1:0-7387 GCA_036493235.1 Reyranella sp. | reverse complement strand
CGCGCCTGGCTCGACGGCATCGTGCTGGTGGTGCGTGGACAGAACCTAACCATCCCCGAATTCCTCGCCTACTCCGGCCGCTTCGGCCGGCTGAAGCCGCATCGCGTCAAGCGCACGCGCCACGCCGAGTTTCCCGAGCTCACGGTGATGGGCGTCGGCACGCGCAAGCCCGACGGCAAGGTCGACAAGACGATCTACGATCGCGGCGGCGGCTGGCACACCGATTCGCCGTGGGACCAGGATATCTGCAAGGGCACGCAGCTCTACGGCATCGCGATCCCGTCGTACGGCGGCGACACCTTGTTCGCGAGCATGTACGACGCCTACGAGACGCTGCCGGCGAGCCTCAAGCAGCGCATCCAGGGGCTGAAGGCCGAGCATGTCTATGGCGGCCGCGGCCGGCGCGGCAACGACCTGCTCGATCCCGAGGACCGCAACCGTCCGCCCGCCGTGCATCCGATCGTGCGCCTGCACGAGGAGAGCGGCCGCACTTCGCTCTACGCCAACCCCTATCACATCACCCGCATCCAGGGCGTGAGCGAGGCCGACAGCGAGGCGCTGATCGCCGAGCTCACCGACCACATGACCAGGACCACGGCGCAATACCGCCACAAGTGGCAGGTCGGCGACATCGTGATCTGGGACAATCGCTGCGCATTGCACTCGGCGACAGGCGGCTATCCGATCGAGGAGCAGCGCATCCACTGGCGCGTCACGATCATGCAGGACGCGGCCCAGCAGCAGCGCGCAGCATGAAACGCCTCGTTCTCCTGCTGGCGTTCGCCGTTGCGGCGTGCAGCAGCGAGGCTCCGCCGCCAGTCTCCACCGCGGAGCGCGGCGCGGTGCACTACCACCAGGTCGGCGGCACGGCGCTGGCCTGCACCACCTGGGGCTTCGACACGATCTGCCGCAACCCCTGACCGGTCAGAACTTCGTCCCGACCCGGACCGACACGCGCCACGGCCGCCCGCCGACGCCGATCGGCGTCGCATCGAGCGCTTTCGCGAACTCGAACTCGGCAGTGTACTTCTTGAAGCCGATCACGCGAATGCCTCCGCCCGCCGACGAAGCTTGCGTGAACAAGGGCGCGTTGCGCGGATCGTCGGACGACAGCCAGCCGTGGTCGGCGAACACGTAGAGTTGCGGATCGGCCTTGTCCTTCAGGAAGTCGATCCAGTCGATCGCATAGCGCAGCTCGGCTGACACCGCGGCGCCGCGATCGCCGAACGATTCCGAGAGATTGAACGCGCGACCGAACTCGCGGCCGCCGTAGGTGAAGACCTCGGCCGCCGGCACCGTGCCTGATGTGATCTGACCGACCGCGCGGGCGACGAAGGTGAAGCTCTTGCCGATCGGCTGCGCCCGCTCGAGGGCGAGATTGAGCTTGAAGAAGGACGGCGCGGCCGAAAAGCGATTGGCGGTTTCCGCTCCGGCGAGATCGAGGCCGACGCTCGCCAACGCCGCCGCGCCCCAGGTGCCTTTCCAGTCATCCTTGAATGCTGTCGTCAATCCGCCGCGCATTACGCGCAGAGAATCGCCGGGGAGGCCGATGCCGGCGACGCGGAAATTCACGCTGGTGTCGGGCACGGTCGAGAAGCTGTCGACCTGCGCCACCGGCTCGAAGCGCTCGAAGGTGCCGCTGACCACCAGCACGACCTTGTCCGCCGCCGAGGGATCGGGCTTGGCACTGGCATGCAACGCGACGCCCGGCGTGTCGGCCGCGAGCAGGAGCTGCCGTTCGAGTTCCGAACGTTTCAGCAGTTTCCGGCCCCGGAGCTTGTCGAGCAGCGCCGCGATGCGCTCGCGCACCGCCTCCGATTTGATGCCGTCCTGCACCTCGACGCCCGACACTGAGCCCTCGACCACGACGACCTTCAGCTCGCGGCCGTCGAGATCCTGCTGCGGCAGGACGAGGCTGTAGAAGACGTAGCCGCCCCTCGTAGAGCGCCGCGATGCGGTTCAGCGCCGCCACCACCTCGGCGAAGCGCAGACGCCGGTTGAGTATCGGCGCCAGCACCGGCGCAAAGTCCGGCGCGCCGAACGCGGTCGCGCCCGCGATCGTGACGTGGGCGAACTCGACCTCGCGGTTGGCGAGCTCGGGCGTCACCGTCAGGCCGCCGGCGGCGGCACCTCGATCTCGGCGCGCGGCCGCTGCGGGACCTCCTGCATGACCTCGCGGCCGATGACCGAGGGCGAGGCGATCGGCGCCGGCGTCACCGTAGCCTGGGTGGGGATCTGGGCACGCGCAAGCGGGGCGCTGAAGCTCAGCGCCGCCGCCCCGATCAGGACGCGCCGTATCCAGACGTCAGCGCGTGACACTGGTGGTGCTCAGGACTCCGTTGAGCAGCCCGTTATTGGTCGACGTCGAGGTCGAGCCGCCGTTAATCGCCACCGCCGAGCCGCCGTTGGCGCCGCTCGGCAGCACCTGGGTGTCGCCGAGCACTGGCGCCGGCAGGTTGACCGACCCGGTGTTGTTGGTGCCGTTGGGCGTGGTGGCGTTGGTGGAAAGCAGGCCGGTCGTGCCGGTGCCGGTGCCGTCGGTGCTGACGAGGGCGCCGTTCAAGAGCGGCGTGCCGCTCGAGGTCCCGGTGCCGGTGGCGGCGGTCGCATCCGGCACCACGCTCACGCCGTTGGTGTTGAGCAGGCCAGTGGTGCCGCCCACGCCGTTGGTTCCGACACCGCCCAGCCCGGTCGTGCTGACGCCGTTGGTGCCGACGCTCGCACCGGTGGCGGCGAGATCGGCCGAGGCCAGCGTGCCGCCGGTACCGCCGGCGCCTGCAGTCAGGCCCGTGCCGGCAAGACCGGACGTCCCGGACGTGCCGGCGCCGCTGGTGCCAGCCACGGAACTTCCGGAGCTGCTACCCAAGCTTGCGGTCGAGCCGGAAGGAGCACTGGGCCCGCTGGAATCAGAGCTGCAGGCCGCAAGCGCGGTTTATCACAGCAAAAACAACGCCTGCAAGGATCGGCCGTGGGGTCATCGAACGCTCCTTTTGGTTGAGCACGTCACTCGTCTGCCGCGCCGCAAGGTAAAACAGCAGACGGAACCCTCGGGTTCCGCCACTTATGCGAGAATTTTCACTTACGGACTAAAGGCGCCCCGCAGCAGGCCGAAAAGGCCAGTCGACAACAGGATCGCGAGGGCCACGTTGCGGTACAACCGGTCGCTGGCCAGCCCGTGGAACAGCCGGCCGCCGAGCCACGCTCCCAGGATCATCATCGGAAACAGCACGACCGCCCGGACCAGCGCGTCCCAGCCGGCGACGCCGGTCAGCAACACGATGACGATCAGCAGGAACTGGGTGAGAAAATAGTATGTGACGATGTTGGCGCGGTTGACCGCCGGCGGATCGTCGCCCGACAGCAGATACAGAAGCACCGGTGGACCGCCGACGCTGGTGGTCGCCATCATCGCGCCCGACACCGCGCCGACCGCCACCGCCGCGGCGGCCGAGCGCCGGCCGCGATAGCGCCAGCCGCTCCACATAAGAAGGACGAACGCCACGATGATCGCCGACACGCCCGTCACGATCGTGCCCTTGTCGACGCTGGCCAATGCCCACACACCAAACGGCATGGCGGCGCAAGCGGCGACGCTCATCGGCATCAGCGTCTTCCAGTCGGCGTGCTTTCGCACCTGCGGGAAGAGCTGCAGCGAGACGATCAGCTCGATCGCCACGATCGTCACTACCATCTCGGCCGAGCCGAACAGGATGGCGAAGATCGGCGCCATCAGCATGGCCGAGCCGAAGCCCGCGAAGCCGCGCATCAGCCCGGCGACGAGGGTCACGCCGACCGCGATCCACAGACCGGTGTCGGCGAACAGATGGTGAAGGTACGCGGACAATCGATTTTCAGGCGCGCTTGCCCTGTCCTTCTCCGGTCTTGTCGCGCAGGCGGCGCATGCCGCGCAGCCAGCGGTCGCGGTCGAGCTTGCGCGCCATGTACTCCTTCACCTCCGGATGCGGCAGGATCAGGAAGGTCTCGGCGTCCATCGCCTCGATTACCGTCTGCGCCACCGCATCGGTGTTGATCACGCCATCGACCGACGCCGCGGTGGCGCCCGCCATGCGCAGCATGTTGGTGTCTACTGCCTGCGGGCACAGCACGGAGACGACGATGCCCTTGTCGCCGTACTGGATCGCGAGATGCTCGGCGAGCGCCACGCCCGCGGTCTTCGTCACGCCGTAGGGTGCCGAGCCCATCGATCCCAGCAGGCCAGCCGCGCTCGCAGTGTTGATCAGGTAGCCCGACTTGCGCGCCAGCATGCCCGGCACTAGCGCCCGCGCGGCATAGACGTGCGCCATGACGTGGATCGCCCAGCTGTCGGCCCAGTCCTTGTCGCTGGCATCCTCGTGACCACCGCGGCCGATGCCAGCGTTGGAGAAGAAGACGTCGACCGGTCCGTGGTGCCGCTCGGCCTCGGCGATCAGGTGACGGACCTGCTCTTCCTTCGCGACATCGCAGGTCACGGCGATGCCCTTGATGTCGTTGGCGACCGCCTGCAGCCGCTTGGCATCCATGTCGGCCACGACCACGCCCTTGGCGCCTTCCTTGGCATAGCGCCGCGCGATCGCCTCGCCGATGCCGCCCGCTGCACCGGTGACGACGCAGACCTTGTCCTTGACCTTCATGGTTCAGCCCCAGCTCTGTTCGATGAGTTCGATGTACTGCGCCTTCGTCGGCTGGCGCGGTGTCGAGAGATGGCAATGGTCGCCCAGCGCGCCGTCGGCGATCTTCTCGACGGTCTCCTGCTTCAGCCCCATCGCGCCCAGACCCTTCGGGATACCGAGCCGCTCGTTCAGCGCCGCGACGGCATTGGCAACACCCGCGGCATTCGCCTCGCGCTCGGGCAAGCCCAGCAGCGCCGCCACGCGCTTGTACTTCTCGCCGACCGCCGGCTCGTTGAAACGCAGCACCGCCGGCAGATAGACCGCGTTCAGCGTGCCGTGATGGAGGCGATAGCCCTTGAGCCCACCCGTCGGATGGCTGAGCGCATGCACCGCGCCCAGACCCTTCTGGAAGACCATCGCGCCTTCCATCGCCGCCATCGCCATGTTGTAGCGCGCCTCGCGGTCCGAGCCGTCCTTCGTCGCGCGCTCGACGTACGTCCATGCCTTTTCCAGACCGTCGAGGGCGATGCCGTCGGCCGGCGGGTTGAAGGCGTTCGACAGGTAGCATTCGATGTTGTGCGTGAAGGCATCCATGCCCGTGCCGGCCGTGAGATGCGGCGGCAGGCTCAGGGTCAGCTCGGGATCGATCAGCGCCAGTTTGGGAATCAGGTACGGGCTGCCGATTGCGAGCTTGCGGCCGGAGTCCATGATGATCACGCCGCCTCGGCTCACCTCGCTGCCGGTGCCCGAAGTCGTCGGGATGGCGACGATCGGCGCGACTGCGGGCGTGATCTTGCCCGCGCCGCCCTCGACCATCGCATAGGCCTGCAGTGAGTCACCGGGATGCGTCGCCATCAGCGCCACGCCCTTGGCGAGATCCATCGGTGAGCCGCCGCCGATCGCGATGATGCCGTCGCAGCCCTCTTCCTTGTAGATCGCCAGCGCGTCGCGCACCGCGGCTTCCGTCGGATTCTCCGGTGTGCCGTCGTAGATCGCGATCGGCATGTTGCCGGGCAGCTGCTCCTTCACCTTGGCCCACAGGCCGGCGGTGATCACGCCCTTGTCGGTGACAATCAACGGCCGGCGGATGCCGAGCAGTTGCAGCTCGGCCTCGAGCAGCTTCAGCGCACCGAAGTCGAACTGGATACGGGTCAGGTAGGTGATGAGCGCCATGAGTCCTCCTGTCATCCTGGGTCGTACAGGATGACACTTTTCTTTTGCGCGAGCGTACGCGAGAACTCGAACATGAGCGACACCCTTGTCCTGCGCGCCGGCACGCCGGCCGATGCACCGGCCATCGCCGCGACGATCGCCGCAGCCTTCGAGCAGTATCGCGGCAAGCTCCGTGCCAGAGTCCGGCGCGTTCGCCGAGACCGCCGACAACATCGCGACGCAACTCAAGGACGGCTCCGGCGCGATCGTCGCTGAGCGGAACGGTCGCATGCTCGCCTGCGTGATGACGGAGACGCAAGGCGGCGACCTCTATTTCGGCCGGCTCGCCGTGCTGCCCGAGGCGCGCGGGCTGGGCCTCGCCCGCCGCCTGATCGACGCCGTCGAGGCCGAGGCGCGGCGTCGCGGCATGCCCGGCGTGCGCCTGGGTGTGCGGGTCGTACTCACTGAGAATCAACGGCTTTTCGACGCGCTCGGCTACGTCGAGATCTCGCGCGAGCCGCACCCGGGGTTCACCTATCCGACGTCGATCAATATGCGCAAAGCGCTGGAATGAGGTAGAAATCGCGTCATGACCAACCGCACTCCGCTCACCGGCCCCTGCGTCTGGCAGGGCAAGGACATCAAGGACTCCAAGCGCTGGATCCGCCAGCTCTCGCCCAAGCATGTCGCCGAGCTCGAAACAGCGCTCGCCGCGGTCAAGGACAAGCCGTGGCCGGAGATCGAGCGCGCCGACTTCCCGCTCGCCTCGCTCGACGACCTGCTCGCCGACATCCGCGACGAGCTGGAGAACGGCTGCGGGATCATGAAGCTCAAGGGCTTCCCGGTCGAAAACCATTCCGAGGACGACCTGCGCCGGATGTACTGGGGCCTCGGCACGCATCTCGGCACGCCGGTGTTCCAGAACCGCTCGGGCGAATTGATGCGCGCGATCCGCGACGAGGGTGCCCATGTCGGCCGCACCTACGGCCAGACCAAGGACGCCAAGGGCACGACCTTCCTTTCCTCCTACGCCCGCACGCTGACCAACGGCGGCCTGCGCTTCCACACCGACCGCACCGACGTGGTGGGCCTCCTGTGCGTGCGCCAGGCGATGAAGGGTGGCGTCAGCACGCTCGCCAGCACGCCCGCGATCCACAACGCGATCCTGGCCAAGCGGCCCGAGCTGCTCGACGCGCTGTTCACCGATTACTGGCGCAGCCGTTTCGGTGAAGAGGGCACGGGTAAGGACGGAGCGGGCAAGGAAGGCAGCAGCACGACCCGCGCCACCGCCTACCCGCTGCCGATCTTCGGCGTGCGCGACGGCAAGTTCACCTCGCACTATTCGCTCACCTTCATCGAGGCGGCCCAGCTCGCGGATGACATCCCCAAGCTGACGCCCAACCAGAAGGAAGCGATCGACGTGCTGATGGCGACCGCGCAGGAGCTGTGCTTCGAGATGACGCTCGAGCCTGGCGACCTGCAGCTGATCAACAGCCACGTCACCTATCACGGCCGCACCCCGTTCGAGGACGATGCCGGCAGCGGCCATGACCGGCTGCTGTTCCGGCTGTGGCTGTCGATGCCGAACAACCGCCCGCTGCCTGAAGGCCACGAGGTGCTGTGGC
>DASXQC010000647.1:0-3752 GCA_036493235.1 Reyranella sp. | reverse complement strand
AGCCGCGACGACTGGCGGACGCGGTGATCGAATCCGCAACACCGATGCTTTCCATCTCCTCGGCGTTGCCGCACTGGCCGCAGATCAGGAAGAAGCCGCGATGCGATTCGCCAGGATGGCTGCAGCCGACGAAGGCGTTCATGCGCTCGATGCGATGGATCAGCCCGTGCTCGATCAGGAAATCGAGCGCGCGGTAGACCGTCGGCGGCGCCGAGCCGAGATCCTCGTCGCGCAGCTGATCGAGCAATGCGTAGGCGCCAACCGGCTTGTGGCTCGACCACACCAGCTCGAGCACCCGCTTGCGCAACGGCGTGAAGCGCAGGCCCTTGTCCGCGCACAGCTTTTCCGCAGCCACGATCGCGTCCTCGATGCAGTGATCGTGGTCGTGACCTTTGGTGGGCGTGTGGCCGTGCGAGGGGCTCTTGGCGGGTTTTTTCACCATTGCCGAATTGCCAAGCGAGTGTGCGACGATTATAGGCCCCCTTCCCCTTCGAGGCCAACGATGCTCAAAACCTATCCGCAGGCCGCGATCGACAAAATGCTCGCGGCCATTCAGTTCGATGCCCAGGGCCTGGTGCCGGCGATCGCCCAGCAGCACGACACGGGCGAAGTCCTGATGATGGCCTACATGGATCGAAACGCGGTCATGGAAACCATGAGCACCGGCCGCGCCTGCTATTGGTCGCGCTCGCGCAAGGCACAGTGGCGTAAGGGCGACACGTCGGGCCACATCCAGGAATTGGTCGAACTGCGCGTCGATTGCGACGGCGACACGCTGCTGGTCGAGGTCGAGCAGACCGGCGTCGCCTGCCACACCGGCCGTCACAACTGTTTCTTCCGCGCGATCCGCGACGGTGAGCTCACCGAGATCGCGCCGATTGAAGTCGACATGGCCAGCATCGGAAAGGACTGAATTTTGGTTCAGCGTGGTTTTTCCCGGCGCGCCTTGATGGGCGCGGCTTTCGTCCTGCCGCTCTCCGCCTGTGGCAATAGCGGCGGCGGCATGTCCCGCCAGATGTCGAGCCTATTCGGCAGCTCGCCGCCCAAACTGCTGTCGCGCGGCGACCGCATGATCCGCTGGGTCTACAACGCCGGCGAGGAGCGCATGATGGCGCCCGAGCCGATGGCGGTGATGGGCATCACCAACGGCGGCCGCGATATCCCCGTCCGGCTGCTCGGCGAGTACGGCCCCGACGGCCGCTACGTCATTGCCCTGACCGACATCCGCAAGGTCTGGGAGTTCATCCTGCATCGCTTCCAGAACGACGTGTTCATCTTCCACAACATGGACAAGAACTTCAGCCGGCTGTCCTCGGTGCGCTACGCCAAGAACGGCCGGCCGACCTTCATCACCGACACCGCCTTCGCCGACGCCGACTTCCAGAAGCAGCTCGCCTTCTGGGTCGACCGCATGCCGGGCCGCTAACGGTTCGCGCCACCTTCGGCAACCAGCCAGTCGACGAAGTCCTTGAGCGGTGACGTCTTGTCGGCGTCGAACGGCACGAGCGCGACATAGCCGGTGCGTGGCACAGTGATGTCGGGTAGCGGCGCCACGAGGCGCGCCGCCTCGAGGTCGCGGGCGAGCAGCGGGAGCGGGCCGATACCGATTCCCAGCCCGTCGACGATGGCGTGCAACGTGACGCTGAAATGATCGAAGATCTGCCGCCGCTGCCCCGCCAGGTGCGGCAGGCCGGCCTTCTCCAGCCAGTCGATCCAGTCGCCGGGGCGCGTCTCCGATGACAGCAGCACATGGCCGGCGAGATCGGCCGGCGTGTGGATCGGCTGCCGCGCGAATAGCGCCGGGCTCATGATCAACGTGTCGACATCGTCGAGTATGTAAGTCGCGCGATACTGCGGCCACGCGTTGGCTTTCGCCGTGCCGCGCCGGACGGCGATATCGAAGCCGCCGCGCAGCTCCTCGTGCACCGTCGAGACGGTCGTCACAGATACTTCGACCTGCGGATGGGAGTCGTGGAAGCGTCCCAGCCGCGGGATCAGCCAGCGCGTGGAGAAGCTGGTAGGCGCGCTGACGCGCAGGATGCGACGGACGTTGGGTTTGCCGCAGGCTTCGGCAGCGCTGGTCAGGCGGTCGAACGACAGGCTGACCTCGGCGGCGAAGACGCGGGCGATCGGCGTGGCGACCATGCGCCGGCCGGAGCGGACGAACAGGCGCTGCCCGAGCCAGTCCTCAAGGATCGAGATTTGCCGGCTGACGGCGCCATGCGTCAGGCCAAGCTCGGCCGCCGCCTCGGCATAGCTGGTCGTACGGGCAGCCACCTCGAAAACCCGGAGCGCATTGAGCGGGGGAAGACGGCGCATCTGTCTTGTGAGTAAAGCTGACGAATATCGTGAGAAGACGAAGGGTATTCCTTAAAAGCTCACGGGTCTAGATTGCGGTTCAGTTACAACCATGACCCTATCCGTCGACACGAACCCTTCTGCGCGCAGGACCCTGACCGTTTGCGGCGGCACCCATGCGCTGCATGACGGCTTCACCGACCTCCTGAACGTCTTGTACCCGTTGCTCCAGGCGCAGTTCGGCCTGACCTACGCCGCGATCGGCGCGCTCAAGATGGTCTATTCCGGCGCCATGGCCAGCGGGCAGATCCCGTCCGGCTGGCTGGCCGGGCGGATCGGCGGCGTGATCGTGCTGGTCTCCGGCACGGCACTGGTCGCCGTGGGCTACGGCCTCGCCGGCCTGACCGGGTCGCTCTATGGGGTGGTCGCCGGCCTGCTGCTCGCGGGACTGGGCGGGGCGACCCAGCATCCGATTGCCTCGACGCTGGTGGCGGCTGCCTTCCCTGGCCTGCGCTCGCGTACCGCGCTCGGCACCTACAATTTCACCGGCGACGTCGGCAAGGTCGTCCTGCCCGCCGTGTTCGCCCTGGTCGCCACGGCGCTCGGCTGGCGGCAGGCGCTGATGGTCATCGCGGCGATCGCGATCGCTGGGGCTGGTGTGATGCTCCTCACACTGCAGTCCGCCGAGATGGCGGCAAAGAAGAGCAAGGGGGAGAGCGCCATTGCCGGCGAAGACCGGCCGTGGGCGTTCTGGCTCCTGTTCGCCATCCATGTGTCGGACAGCGCAGTGCGTACGGGGTTCCTGATCTTCCTGCCCTTCCTGCTGCAGACCAAGGGCGCGGACCTGCCGACGATCGGTCTCGCGCTATCGCTGCTGTTCGCCGGTGGCGCAGCCGGCAAGCTGGTGATGGGCTGGCTCGGTGCGCGCCTCGGCGTCGTGCTGTCGGTCGTTGCCACCGAAGGCGCGACCACGGTGCTGGTCCTGGCGATTCTGCCGTTGTCGCTGACGCCCGCGCTGGTGCTGCTGCCATTGGTCGGCGTGATGCTGAACGGCACCTCTTCGGTGCTCTACGGCACCGTCCCCGAGTTCGTCATCGCCGAGCGTCGCACGCACGCCTTCGCCGTTTTCTACACTGGCGGCTCGATCGCCGGCGCGACCAGCCCGTTCCTGTTCGGCCTGCTTGGCGACTTCATCGGACTGCAGCTAGCGCTGGTTGGCGTCGGCGCCCTGGCGCTGCTGACGGTCCCGCTGGTCTGGGCGCTCAGGCCCGCCTTCAGGACGAACTAAGTTTCTTCCTCCTCCTCCGTCATACTGTTTGGACCGGGGACATGGTGAACAGGTGTTCGGGGACATGGTGAACACTCCCAGGGAGTGGAGCCATGAGGTTTTCGATGCCGTTCCCAGAGAAGGTGGAGGCGCGGGAAGAACTGTGCCGGCTGGCACTGGCGCCGGG
>DASXQC010000646.1:0-2459 GCA_036493235.1 Reyranella sp. | reverse complement strand
CACCTACAGGTTCGACCGCTCGTGGCAGGTCAAAGGTGAGGTGCGGCAGGACTGGCTACGCTCGAATATCAGCGGCAATAATTACAGCGCGACCACGTTCCTGCTCGGGCTGCGCTGGCAGCGTTGATCGGGTTTGGCGGCGTTCTCACCAGTGATAATTGATGCCGGCCCGCACAAGATCGTCCTTGATGGGAACATCCAGCGTATTTGTCCGCGATGCGGCACCCATCAAGGTCGCAGTCCCGAGATCGACGTGGAGGTATTCGACCTTCGCGCTCCAATTGCGATTGAAGCCATATTCCAAGCCGCCGCCGACGGTCCACCCGACATTGGTGCTGCTTGCCGTGCCTGTTGATTGCACGGCCTGGAGGTCTCCATAAGCCGCACCGCCCGTGATGTAGGGCAGCCAGCGGTCAAAGGCGTAGCCGAACCGCGCGCGCGTCGTGCCGAGCCAGTTCTGCTGCGTCTTGCAGACACCGCCGCCGTCGGACGCACAGACCCCGCCGGGGCCGGCGGTGCTGCCTTTGACATTCAGCCAGTCGGCGTCGGTCTCGACGCCCAGCACGAACGCACCGGTCTGCCAGTTGTAGCCTAGCTGTCCGCCGACCAATCCACCGGACGTATCGAAATTTCTAGAATTGGCGCCGGCCGCCGGATCGCTCCAGCTCGATTGGCCCCAGGCATAGCCGCCGTTGATGCCGGCGTAAAAGCCGGTCCAACTGAATGGCAGCAGCACCGGCGCTGCGGCGGGCCGCGGGTTAGTGCGTGCCGGCAAATCGGACGCGCTCGCGGAGGTCGCGCCCGCGACCAGGCATGCCAGTGCGATGCCAACGGTAAGAAGACGATTCATTGGGCCCATGGGGCTTAATATCGTCACTCGTTCAGGGCCAAATGCGGACCTAAATAAGGAGTTTGTGCGGGCGGTTTCGTCCGGCGATCAATAGGTCGCCACAATGTTCGATATGATGTTTCCGTCCATCTTGAACCTCCAAACATCGGGATCGGACAAAGGAACGACAGGTTCCGGGAAGCCCCGTGCCGGTGACGCCGCGCGGGGCTTCTTCTTCTCGACTGCGCTGGAGCGTGGAGGATCAGGTCTGCGGGACCTTGCCGTGGCGGCGGAACAACAGATCGTGCATGCGGTCCTCGCCGATCACCATGCTGAATTCCCTGATCCCGAAGAACGGGATGAGCGCGACAAACGCCATAAATGAAAATGACAGGGCCGACCGCAGGTCGGTCGGCTCGATGCCATCGCTGCTTTGCGGCCCGGCATGGGGCCAAATGGCATTCACCACCACGACTTCCACCACATCGAACCCAATCAACAGGGCAGAAAACAATGCGGCCTTGATCAGGATCGGCCAGATCAGCGGCTTGTCTTCGAAGCCTTCTGCGAGCCCAAGATGTTCGCCGATCAGCAGGAATTTCGTGAACACAAGCGCCTTGAGCATCGCCGGCGCAAGATGGCCGAGAAGATGCCAATCGGCCAACACGACCGAGTTATGCAGCGCGTAGACGCTCAACAGCAGCCACAGATAGCCGAACACGAAGAAAAAATGGCCCGCTCTCGAAAGCACGAATGCCTTGAGATCGCGAACATGTGTGCCGATCATGAAGGGACCTTTCAGGTCTAGGTCTCGCCAAGCAGGCGGAGGATTTCGGCGCGGAATTCCGGCGCGATGTCGGAGCGCTCGAGCCCATAGGCCACATTGGCGGCGAGGAAGCCGATCTTGGAGCCGCAATCGAAGCTGCGGCCTTCGAATTTGAGGCCGTAGAACGGCTGCGTGCGCGAGAGCGCCACCATGGCGTCGGTGAGCTGGATTTCGCCGCCGGTGCCGGCCGCCTGCTTCTCCAGAATGTCGAAGATTTCCGGCTGCAGAATATAGCGTCCGGTGATGCTCAAGTTGGACGGCGCCTCGGCCGGCTTTGGCTTCTCCACCATCTTGGTGATCGCGAAAGCCTTGCCCTTGGCGGCGCCGACGCCGACCACGCCGTACATGTGCACGCGCTCCTGCGGTACTTCTTCCACCGCGATGATGTTGGCATTGCTGTCAAGCGCGCCGGCGGCGTCGATCATCTGCGCCACGCAGCCGCGCGGGTGCTGCACCAGCACGTCAGGCAGCAGCAGCGCGAAGGGCTCGTGGCCGATCAATTCGCGCGCGCACCAGACCGCATGGCCCAAGCCAAGCGGCGACTGCTGGCGGGTGAAGCTCACCGTGCCGGCCTCCGGCAAATTCTCTTCCAGCAGCTTGAGCTCCGCCGTCTTGCCGCGCTCGGTCAAAGTGAGCTCAAGTTCGAACTGACGGTCGAAATGATCCTCGATCACGCCCTTGTTGCGGCCGGTGACGAAAATCAAATGCTCGATGCCGGCTTGGCGCGCCTCATCCACCACATGCTGGATCAGCGG
Source organism: Reyranella sp. (assembly GCA_036493235.1). Lineage (GTDB taxonomy): Bacteria > Pseudomonadota > Alphaproteobacteria > Reyranellales > Reyranellaceae > Reyranella. Next base: position 49 of record DASXQC010000646.1, on the reverse strand, counting down.
CCGGTCCACCACCGGCAGCATTTCTTTCGGCATGGCCTTGGTCGCCGGC
>DASXQC010000645.1:0-7396 GCA_036493235.1 Reyranella sp. | reverse complement strand
CCTGATCAAGGAGCACAAGGACGAGCTTGCCGGCGTGATCGTCGAGCCGTTCCAGCGCCTGCTGCCGCCGCAGCCCGGCTTCCTGCAGGCGCTGCGCCGCGTCACGAAGGAGCACGACATCCCGCTGATCTTCGACGAGGTGGTGACCGGCTTCCGTTTCGCCTATGGCGGCGCGCAAGAGTACTACGGCGTCACTCCCGACGTTTGCACGTTGGGCAAGATCGTCGGTGGCGGCTATGCGCTGGCCGCGATCGCCGGCCGCGCCGACATCATGGCGCACTTCGACCGGTTGGCGATGGCCGACGAGGATTTCCTGTTCCAGGTCGGCACGCTGTCGGGCAACCCGATCGCTTCGATCGCAGGCCTCGCCACGCTCGAGGTGCTGAAGCGTCCCGGCGCCTACGAGCAGGTGTTCGCCACCGGCCGCGAGCTCAAGGCCGCGCTGGGCGACATCCTGAACAAGGCCGGCATCAAGGCGACGGTGGTCGGCGAGCCGCCGCTGTTCGACGTGATCTTCACCGACCAGCCGATCAAGGACTATCGCGACACGCTGAAGGGCGACAAGGCGATCGCCGCGAAGTTCAACAAGCTGCTGCGCGAGCGCGGCCTCATGAAGGGCGAGAGCAAGTATTACGTGAGCCTCGCCCACACCCGCGCCGACATCGACCACACGATCCGCGCCTGGACCGAAGCCGCGGCCGAGCTGAAGAAGGGCTAGGTCCGGACTTAGGGCGTATCGAGTCCGCGGCGCTTCAGCATCGGCTCCATGCCGGGATCGCTGAGCGCCGACATCAGGGCGAGAGCGGCGTCCTTGCTTCGCGCCGCGGGGCTGAGCGCGCCGGTATAGACGGTCCAGTTCTGGATCGCCTCCGGCAGCAGGCCGGCGAACTTGACGCCCGGCACCAGCCGCAGCTCGCTCGCCTGCTGCAGGGCGATCTCGGCCTGGCCGCGCGCCACCGCCTGCCCGGCCAGCCCGTCGTGCACCAGCACGCTCTTGGCCTGCATCTGCGAGGCGATGCCGAGCTGCTGGAACAGGCGGGCGACGTAGATGCCGCTGGTGCCGCCCATCGCCGGATCGATGTAGGCGACCGTGCGCGCGTCGAGCAGGGTGCGGCGCAGGCCCTCGGTGCTGCCGATGTTGGGCTGCGGCGCGGAGAGCGCCACGGCGACGCCGACGCCGACCTTGCCGAACGGCGTCATCGAATCGTCGATCACCTTTCCTTCGGCCGAGAGCTGGTCGAGGTTGGCGAGCGGCAGGATGACGATGTCGAACGCCTCGCCCGCCATGATGCGCCGGGTGAGCGCGCCCGCTGTGTCGTTCTCGACCGTGACCTTGTGGCCGGTCTGCTTCTCGAACTGCGGCAGCATGTCGATCAGCACCGGCTTGAACGCGCCGCCGGTCAGCACCTTGAGGTTTTCCGCCGCCGCCGGGAAGGCGAGCAGCAGAAGCGACCCCATCAATGCGAAAGCGCGCAACAGACGGATCATGTCGGCGTTCCCATCACGTAAGGCTTGAGCGCGGCATACATGAAGGCATGCGTCGGCGTCGGCACGCCGAGTTGGCGGCCCAGCTCGACGACCTTGCCGCCGAGCCACGGCAGCTCGATGCGGTTGCCGCGCTCGAGGTCGAGCGCCATCGACGGCTTCATGGTGGGTGGCGCGCCCTTGTTGAAGGCGAGCATTCTGTCCAAGGCGTCGGCCGGCAGCTTGACGCCACGTGCCTTGCCGACGGCGATCACCTCGTTGTAGGCGGCAACGAACTGCGGCTGCATGTCGGGATCGTCGCGCAGCTTGCCGATCGGCTGGCGCGCCACCGCGACGACGCTGGCGTTGGTGGCGAGCAGGATGAACTTCATCCAGAGCTCGGTGACGATCTGGTCGCTCAGCGTGACGTCGAAGCCGGCCTTCGCGCACATCGCCCGCAGCGCCTCACCGCGCGCGCTCGGGCTGCCGTCGAGCTCACCGAACAGCAGGCGCATGAAGGTGCCGACCTGGCGGATCACGCCGGGCGCGACGATCGAGGCGCTGATCTGCGCCACGCCGCCCATCACCGCCTGTTTGCCCAGGATCGGGACCAACCGCTCCGGCGCGTCGATGCCGTTCTGCAGCGGGATCACCGCGGTGCTTGGTCCGACCAGCGGTTTGATGTGCTCGCCCGCGCTTTCGACGTCCCACAGCTTGACGCAGAACAGCACGTAGTCGACCGGCCCGACGGTCTTCGGATCGTCGGTCGCCTGGGTCGGCACGAGATGCGTCTCGCCGCGGCCGCCCTCGATCTTGAGGCCGGTGCTCTTCATCGCCGCGAGATGCGCTCCGCGGGCGATGAAGGTCACGTCCGCGCCGGCCTTGGCCAGCGCAGCCCCGAAGCCGCCGCCGACGCCGCCGGCCCCAATTACGGCTATACGCATATGACGCTCCCCAGCAACAGCACGCCTCCGGTGCAGGCGACCATGGTCGGGCTGCCGACCTCGACGCGCAAGGCGTGATCGGCCGCCAGCCGATGCGCCGCCCCGTCGATCGTCAGCGCCGCCGCCCCCTGCGCGGCATAGACGATGTGCGTGCCGGCGCTGCGGCCCATGGTGGCGCCGGCATGAAGCACCTGCAGGTCGACCCGCACCTTGGCGCGGTTGCCGATCAGGTTCACGACCTCGACGGGGCCTGCCTCCAGCCGGCTCACGATCGGCGTTTCGCCCGCGAAGGCGACGGGTTTCAACAGCGTGCGTACGTCGATCTCGCCATCGGGAGTCTGCAGCACCAGCCCGCGGCCTGCGACCAGCACCTGTGTGCGATCGAAGCCCGAGTAGTCGGAGAAGGGACCAGGCGTCGTGATCGGCGTGCGGCCAAAGCGCCATGCATCTTCGTGCTCGGCGATGTCGACGGTCACGCCGCCGCCGTTCTTCCACGGCGTCCGGCGATAGGCGGTGGGATCGAGAGGCGTGATCATGCTGCCGCGACGATGCCCTTCGCGAGCAGCGACTCGACCTCGGCCTGGCTGTAGCCGTGCTGCAGCAGGATCTCGGCGGTGTGCTGGCCGGTCACCGGCGCGGTGCCGCGCGGCGTGCCGTCGAGCTGCGGCTGCATGCCGGGCAGGGCGGGGACGGGCACCGGCTGCTTGAAGCCGGTCTGGCCCAGCCACTGAATCAAGCCGCTCTCCTTCACATGCGGCTGCTCGAGGAAGTCGGCGTAGCTGTTGAGCCGCTCATGCATCAGCCGCGCTTTGGCCAGCCGCTCGCCCATGTCGGCGGACGGCCGCGCCGCCACCGCCGGCCGCACGATGGCGTAGAGTGCAACGTCGTTGGCGATCCGCAGCTGCGCCGAGGCGAAGCGCGGATCGTCGGCCAGCGCGGGCATCTCCATCGCTTGGCAGAAGCTCCGGAACTCGCCGTCGCGGAAGGCCAGGATCGACATCCAGCCATCGGCCGTCTGGAACACGCCGCCCGGCGCCCCGCCGGGCTTCATCACGCCGCCCTCGAGATGGCAGGCCATCAGGCGGATCGACTGCAGCGCCGTCGCCGCCTGCATGAGGCTGACGTCGATGTAGCGGCCGAGCGTCTCGTCGCGGCGAGCGTAGAGCGCCGCGGACACGCCCTGGAAGGCATAGAGCCCGGTCGACATGTCGACCACGATCACCGGCACGCGATGCGGGATGCCGTCCTCGCCGCGGTTCTCGCTCATCAGCCCCGTATAGGCCTGCAGCACTGGATCCATCGCCGGCCGCTCGCTGAGCGGGCCGCTCTGGCCGAAGCCCGAGATCGCGACGTAGAGGATGCGCGGCTCGCGCGCCGACACTGCTTCGTAGTCGAAGCCCAGCCGCTTGATCACGCCCGGGCGGAAGCCTTCGAGGAAGACGTCGGCACCCTTCAGCAGGCGCCACACGATCTCCTTGCCGGCCTCGCTCTTGAGGTCGACCGCAATGCTGCGCTTGCCGAGATTGCCGATCACCGAATAAGCACTGTGGTTGCCGTGGCGCATGCCCAGCGTGCGCGCCCAGTCGCCGTCGCCGAGGCCCTCGACCTTGATCACGTCGGCGCCGTGCTGGGCGAGCAGCATGGCGCAGTAGGGACCGGCGATGCCTTGGCTGAGGTCGACGACCTTCAGGCCGGCGAAGGGCGCGTCGTAGCTCATCTACATCTTCACCAGCAGCTTGCCGAAGTTCTCGCCGCGCAGCAGGCCGATGAAGGCGCGCGGCGCCTTGTCGATGCCCTGCACGACATCCTCGCGATACTTGAGCTGCCCGTTCTTGATCCACTCGCCCATCGTGCGCATCGCGGCCTCATACTTGCCGGCGAAGTCGGTGACGATGAAGCCCTGCGCTCGCACGCGCTTGCCGACGAAGGTGCCGAGCAGACGCGGCCCCATCGGCGGCGTGGTGGCGTTGTACTGCGAGATCGAGCCGCACAGCGCGACGCGGCCGACGAAGTTGATGTTGTGCAGCACGGCGTCGGAGATCTCGCCGCCGACATTGTCGAAATAGACGTCGATGCCGTTGGGGCAGGCCGCTCGCAGCGCCGCATCGAGATCTTTCTCCGCCTTGTAGTCGACGCAGGCATCGAAGCCGAGCTCGCCCGTCACGAAGGTGCACTTCTTCGCGCCGCCGGCGATGCCGACCACCCGGCAGCCCATGATCTTGCCGATCTGGCCCACCACTTGGCCGACCGCGCCGGACGCCGCCGACACGACGACGGTCTCGCCCGGCTTCGGCTGGCCGACTTCCAGCAGGCCGAAGTACGCCGTCATGCCCGGCATGCCGAGCACGCCGTTGGCGGTCGAGATCGGTGCCAGCGACGGATCGACCTTGCGCATCGTCGCCGCGCCGCCGATCGCATACTCCTGCCAGCCCAGCCGATCCTCGACGGTATCGCCCACGGCGAAGCGCGGGTTGTTCGACGTCACGACTTCGCCGACGATGCCGCCGGTCATCACCTCGCCCAGCCCGACCGGCGAGGCGTACGACGCGGCGTCGCGCATGCGGCCGCGCTGATAGGGATCGAGCGACAGGTAGGCCACCTTCACCAGCACCTCGCCGTGCTTCGGCGCGGGCATCGCTGTCTCCTCGACGCGGAAGTCCGACTCGGCCGGCTCACCCGGCGGGCGGCGGACGAGAACGACGCGGCGATAGGTCTTGGGCAAAGCGCTCATGCAATCTCCTTGCGGCGAACCGCTGAACGTCATCGGAGCATGCCCGGAGAACGGCGACAATGGCTGGCGATCGCGATAGGGTCAGGGCTGCAATCGAGTCGGTAGGAGTGAGATTATGTCGAAGCTCGGAATGGCAACACTGGTTCTCGCGGTGACGGGGTTTGCCGCCGCCGCTGCCCGGGCCGACGGACCGGCAGGCGATGCCTGCGCGGGAAAGCTCACGCCGGACGGCAAGGCGATCTACACGGCGGCCATGGCAGAAAAGCCGACGACGGAGACCGTGAAGGCCGTGATCGAGAAGGAGGCCAGGAGCCTCGCCATGGGCGGCAAGATCGCCCGAGGCAGCGCGCGCGACAACGCGATCGCGGCCGGCGAATGCGTGAAGACTACCATCCAGTAGGTCTGCCTACGTCGGCTCCTTGATCCTGTACCAGGCGACGTAGAGCGCCGGGAGGAAGAGCAGGGTCAGGACGGTGGCGACGATGATGCCGCCGATCATGGCGAGCGCCATCGGGCTCCAGAAGACCTCGGCGGCGATCGGGATCATGCCGAGGCTCGCCGCCGCGGCGGTCAGCAGGATCGGCCGCAGGCGGTGCTGCGTCGCCTCGATCACCGCCGGCCACGGCGCCAGCCCCTGCGCGCGGAAGGCGTCGATCTGCGTCATCAGGATCACCGAGTTGCGGATGATGATGCCGATCAGCGCCAGCACACCCAGGATGGCGACGAAGCCCAGCGGCTGGCCGCTGATCAGCAGCGCCGCCACCACGCCGATCAGGCCGAGCGGGGCCACGCTCACCACCAGGAACAGCTTCTGGAAGCTCTGCAGCTGCAACATCAGTACCGTCGCCATCAGGAACAGCATCAGCGGCACCACTTCGGCGATCGGTCCCTCGCCCTTGGCGCTTTCCTCGACCGTGCCGCCGACGGCGACGCTGTAGCCCTCGGGCAGGCCGGCGCGGAACGTCTCGACCGCGGGCGCCAGCTGCTGGACCACGGTGTTGGGCTGCAGGTCGCCGACCACGCTCGCCTGCAGGGTGATGGTGGGTTGGCGGTTGCGCCGCCAGACCAGCGGCTGCTCGAGTTGGTATTCGATGGTGGCGATCGAAGAGATCGGGATCGGCTGGCCGTCGCGGCCGGCGATCTGCAGGCCCTGGAAGGTCGCAACCGCGCGGCGCTCGCTGTCCTCGGCGCGCGCCACCACGTCGATCAGGTAGATGTTGTCCTTCACCTGGGTGATCGCCGAGCCGCCGACCACGTTGTTGAGCAGGGTGGAGATGTCCTGTGAGGAGATGCCGAGCTGGCGCGCGCGATCCTGGTCGACGCTGATCTTCAGCACCTTCTCCGGCTCGTTCCAGTCGTAGACGATGCCGCCGACATGGGGATTGGCGGCGACGATGCCGGCGAACTGCTGCATCAACCCGCGCACCGTCTGGATGTCGGGCCCGCCGATCCGGTACTGGATCGGCCGGCCGACCGGCGGTCCGAGATCGAGCGGATGGGGGAAGACGTCGATGCCGACGAACTCGGCGCGGGCGAGCTTCTTCAGGCGTTCGGCGAGTCGCACGCGCGCGGCGTAGTCCTTGGCCACGATCACGACCTGGCCGAAGAACGGATTGCCGAGCTGCTCGTCGAGCGGCAGGTAGAAGCGCACCGCGCCGCGGCCGACATAGGAGCTCCAGCGCACGATATCCTTGTCGCCGACCAGCGCCTTCTCGAAGCGGTCCATCTGCTTCCGGGTCTCGGCGATCGAGCTGTCCTGCGGCAGGGTCATGTCGACCAGCAGTTCCGGCCGGTCGGAGTTGGGAAAGAACTGCTTCTGCACCAGGGAGAAGCCTGCGACCGAGAGCGCGAACAGCACGACCGCAGCGGCGATGGTGATCCAGCGAAACCGGATCGCCGGCAGCAGCAGCCGGCCGAACCAGGCCTTGAGGCGCGACGGCGCCTCGGCCGCGGGCTTGACCGTGCGCGGCAGCAACGCCACGCCGAGCAAGGGCGTGAACAGCACCGCCACGATCCAGGAGATCAGCAGCGCCGAGGCGATCACGGCAAACAGCGTGAAGGTGTATTCGCCCGCCGAGCTGGCATTGAGGCCGATCGGCACGAAGCCCGCGACGGTGACCAGCGTGCCGGTCAGCATCGGGAACGCCGTCGAGGTGTAGGCGAACGTCGCGGCCTTCTCCAGCGAATCGCCTTCCTCGCGCCGCGCCACCATCATCTCGACCGAGATCATGGCGTCGTCGACCAGCAGGCCGAGCGC
>DASXQC010000644.1:0-3626 GCA_036493235.1 Reyranella sp. | reverse complement strand
CAGGAGCTGATGACCTTCTGGGGCATCGGCAACGCGCTGCACAAGGGCGGCATGACCTCGCCCGGCCTGTGGCTGCGTCGTGAGTCTCTGGCGGTGCTGTCGGCCAACAAGCCCGGCGCGATCCACGCCGATCTCGCCGCCTGCAACGCCTACAAGGACGCGCTGGCGCGTGCCGCCGAGGTGAAGTGCCCGACCGTTCTGGTGCTGGGCGACGGCGATCTCATGACGCCTCTGAGCAAAGGCAAGACGCTCGCGACCGTGATCAAGGGCGCGGTCGGTGTGGTCATTCCCAACAGCGGCCACTTCATGATGGTCGAACGCCCCGACGAGACGCTCGATGCGCTCAAATCGTATGTCTGAATCTTCGTCTTCCGGACCGCGAGCCTCTGGCTCGCTCAAGCTCATGAGCGAGCCAGAGGCTCGCGGTCCGGAAGAATCATGAAAGTCGCTCTCGTTACCGGCTCGACCTCGGGTATCGGCGCGGCGATCGCGCGCCGGCTGGCCAAGGATGGCTACACGGTCGCGCTGCATTCGGCGCGATCGGTCGAGGCCGGGCAGGCGATGGCGCAGGAGCTGAACGGCAGCTACCATCAGGCCGATCTCGCCGACGAAGCCGCAACACGCGCGCTCGCGGCGTCCGTGCTCGACCGGCACGGCCGGCTCGACGTGCTGGTCAACAATGCCGGCTTGTCGATCCGCATCCCGCACACCGACCTCAAGGCCGCGACGCCGGCGCTGTGGCGCCAGATGCTCGACGTGAACCTGATCTCGCCGTTCGTCCTGGTCGCGGAGGCTGAGCGAGCGCTGCGCCAGGCCAAAGGCAGCGTGGTCAATATCGGCACCCACGCCGGCGTCCGGCCCAAGGGCTCGTCGATCCCCTACGCCGCGTCGAAGGCGGCGCTGCATCACGTGACCAAGCTCCTGGCGCTCGCCCTGGCGCCCGACATCAGGGTCAACGCCGTGGCGCCCGGGCTGGTCGAGACGGCGATGACGGCCAACTGGCCGGATATGCTGGAAACCTGGAACACCCGCGCGCCGATGCGCCGGCCCGCGAAACCCGAGGATATCGCCGATCTGGTGGCCGCCCTGATCGCCAACGACTACGTTACCGGGGAAATCGTCATCGCCGACGGTGGGCTCAACCTCACCTAGCCAAAGACGGAGGAAACCATGAACGTCCAGACGCTTCCGCCGGGGGTCAAGGTCGCCCCCTGGACGCCGCCGGAGCAGATCACCGGCAAGATGCTGGCCGATGCCTCGACCAAGCTGATCGACCTGCTGCGCATCCGCACCCAGCCGATCGGCATGCGGCTGTTCGAGGACCCGGCCGACATGGAGAAGATCCAGGGCCTGCGCAAGCCGACCGAAGGCTTCAAGTTCACCATGTGCCAGATGGTGACCCAGTCGCGCTGGTATGGCTTCACGCTCGGCATCACCGTCGACAACACCCGTGGCGGCAATTGCGGCGGGGTGGTCGGCCTCAACCATCCCGGCGAGGGCTTCCTGTCGGGCGATCACATGAACGGCGTGTGGTTCGGCAACAAGGAAGCGTCGGCCGCGCACCAGGCGCAGATGCCGCGCGTGCCGGACGGCAAGTACAACGGCCTCGTGGTCACGCCGCTGCGCTCGGCGCGGCTCGATCCGCCGGACATCTGTATGTTCTACGGCACGCCCGGCCAGATGATCTATTTCATCAACGGCCTGCAGTTCCATCGCTACCGCCGCTACGACTTCACCGTGACCGGCGAGAGCGCATGCGCCGATTCGTGGGGCAGGGCGCTCGCCACGCGCCAGACCTCGCTGTCGCTGCCGTGCTTCGCCGAGCGCCGCTACGGCGGCGTCGCCGACGACGAGCTGCTGATGGCCTGCCCGCCGGACGAGTTCCTGCGCGCCGTCGAAGGCATGGGCCAACTCGGCAAGAACGGCCTGCGCTATCCGTTCCCGCCCTATGGCGCGGCGATGGATCCGGCCTTCGGCATGGCCAAGAGCTACGGCTAGTGCTGTACGTCGTCGCCTGGCCCTTGTTGGGGGAGGGCGACGAGTTGGCGATACGGCGGCTTCGCGCGCAATACCATCCGCGCGAGGCGGATCTGATCGGTCCGCATTTCACGCTCGTGTTCGGTGAGGCCGATGACCATGAGGCGGGGCTGCGTGACGCGCTCGCAGCGATCGAGCGGCGGCCGTTCTGGTTCCTGATCGACCGCATCGCCCGGCACGATCTCTATCTCTATGCCGAGCCGTCCGACGGCGCGGCCGAGCTCACCGAATTGTACGACACGCTCAACCCGACGCCGGGCGACGAGCCGTTCGAGCCGCACATTACCCTCGGCCTGTTCTCGCATGCCGTTGAAGCCGAGCAGGTGGCGCGTATCGTCGAGCGCCAGCACCTGCCGATCCATGGCCGGGTCGAGGAACTGTCGCTGCTGAAGCGGGCGGGCGAGGGGCTCGACACATTGCTGACCGTGCGGCTCGGCGCATGAAGTTTCTCGGCCGGCTGGCAGTCCTCGTGCTGCTGGCCGTGTCATTGGCCTTCCTCGTCGGCCATCCCGTGCGCTGGGGCGAGGCGGCGCTGATGATCCGGGACATCGCCGCCGGCGGGAAACCGACCTGGTGGCAGAAGGTCACCGACCGGCCGAACGAGTATCCGGCGCACTGGGCTGACGGCGAGGGCGACGTCTATACCCCGCCCAACCATGTGCGCGCCGCCATGGTGCTGGTGCCGGGTGCCGCCGTATTGGGGCGTGACGAGCCGAGGCTGCAGGCGCTCGCCCGCACCTTCGCCCGCGCAGGCTTCGTCGTGCTGGTGCCGGAACTGCCGGAGGTGCGGCGGCTCGCGCTGTCCAAGCACGACGCCGATCGCGTCGCCTCGGCCATGCGCCAGTTGCGGCAGTGGCAGCCCGGGAAGCCGCTCGGCGTCGCCGCGGTGTCGTATGCCGTGGCACCGGCGGTGATCGCGGCCCTTCAGGTCGAGCCGCAATTTATCGTCGGCATCGGCGGCTATCACGATGCGGAGGAGGCGATCCGCTTCGTCACCACCGGGGCCTTCCGGCCGATCGGCGATGCGCGCGAGCACAGGCTGCCGCCCAACCAATACGGCCGCTGGGCGTTCCTGCTGGCCAATGCCGGCCGGCTCGACGATCCGGCCGACAGCGCGGCGCTGCAGACCATCGCCACGATGCGCTGGCGCGACCCCGACGCCGATGTGAGCGCCGTTGCGGCGCGGATGGGGCCGGGTGGCCAGGCGGTTCTGGCGCTGGTTGAGAACCGCGATCCCGATGCGGTGACGCGGCTCATCGAAGTGCTGCCCGGGCGGGTGCGGCGCGAGATCGATGGCCTCAATCTCGCGCTCTACGATCTCACCAAGCTGCGCAGCCACCTGATCCTGGTGCACGGCCGCGGCGATCCGCTGGTACCCTTCAGCGAGAGCCAGGCGCTCGCCGCCGCGGCCTCGAACGCGCGCGTGTCGCTGTTCCTGGTCGACGAGTTCGGCCACGTCGATTTCAACGCCGTCACGCTCGCCAACGCCTGGACGATGTGGAGCGCCGTCGATGCCCTGTTGAGCGAGCGGCGCTAGCTTCCTCCCTGCGCATAGCGCGGGGAGGTGGCGGCGCTGCGCGCCGCCGGAG
>DASXQC010000643.1:0-2760 GCA_036493235.1 Reyranella sp. | reverse complement strand
CGCGAGGCCGGCCTGATGCAGAAGACGTCGCCAGGTTTCGACGTCGACCAGCGGATGGTTGGGTCGCACGTCATGATCGGTCCGCTGGGTCCAGCCCTCGGTCAGGCCGAAAGTGATGTCGAGCCGCGCCAACGGGCCGGTACCTTCCACCAGCACCAGCCGTCCGCCTGGTGTGAGCAGGCTGGCGGCGTTGCGGACCGCGGCCGAGAGGTCGGGCGTCGCGTGCAGGACGTTCGCCGCAACCACGACATCGAAGGTACCTGGCTCGATGCCCCGCACGGCCGGGTTCTGCGAGATGTCGAGCGTCGCGGTGCGCAGGGCCGGCCAGTCGGCCAGCGCGCGCTGGGCGGCCGTCAGGAAGGCCGGCGAGATGTCGGTGAAGAGATAGTCGATGGTGTCGGGCAGGACGTCGCGCAGGGCCCGGGTGGTCGCGGCGGTGCCGCCGCCGATCTCGATCACGCGGCGCGGCCGCGCTCCGGCGACCACTGCGGCGGCCGCTTGATTGAGTCGCCGCGCTAGCGGTGAGCCACGATAGGCACCGCTCGCGCCGCCTTCCGTGCTGAACAGAAGGTCGAGCGGATCGCGCTTGCCGGCCAGCACGTCCGCCAAGGCGGCACCGCATCGACCGACCAGAGCAATCTCTGCCGCATGATCCGGATGTGCGGTCTTCAGGGCTTCGAGGATGTTGGCCGACGGGATTATGGCCGCCTCGGCGGCAGCGGCGTGCGGACGCAGCAGGGCGGCGATCTCCGGTCGCGCGGGCGCGGGCACTGCGGCCAAGGCATCGCGGGCGAAGGCGCGCGCCAACACTTCCAGTGTCTCGTGGGGCGCCACGAGCGCGGCGTCGTCCTGGGCCAGCCAGTCGACGCGATGGATCATGCGGTCGACTGAAGCGCGGCCGCGCCGGCATTCGATGCCGCGAGCTTCTGCAACGATCTTGTCGCTCGCATCGAGCCAGATCGCCTCGCCGATTTTCACGTCCGGCCGCTCCTCGGTGACGCGCGCCAGGACACGGTGCGCTTCGCCAATCGGCCGATGCTGCATAAATTGCCTGATCGAGGCAGGCCGGAAGCCGCGATCGGCACCGGCTACCGCGGCGCCCAGCGCCTGCAGGCCTGCATCGAGCAAGGTGATCGGATCGCGCGTCCCGTCAGAGGCGAGATTGACACGTACGCCCTCGGCGCCGCGCTCGAGACTCGCAATGCTCCTGAAGGCCGGGCCGAAAGCCAGGCCAGAGGCTTCAAGAGTTTTCGCCCAAGCGGCGCCATCGATCGTCTCATCGCCACTGAATGACCATGCGTCGCCAGGCGCGCCCGCAGTCGAAAGATGTGCTTCGGCCAGTTCCTGCCAACTGCCGTCGACTTCCGTCGTAACCCGCAGGCGACCGTCCTCCGTCGTCCAGAGTTGCAGATCACCCGGGCTCGTGAGCGGCATCGGCCGCAGGAACGAAACGTCCGACAGCGCGGCTCCGCGCGGCAGGGCGAGGAAGACGGCGAGATGGAAAGCGCCCGGCAGGAGCGGCGTGCCCTCGACGACGTGCTGCTCCAGCAAGGCGAGCCGCGCCGGGGTGAGCTTGAGCTGATGCATCGTCTCGCCGAACGGCGTCGCGATGGCCGGACCAAGCAGCGATTGATCGGCGTCGACCCAGTAGCGCTTCCTCTGGAACGGATAGGACGGCAGCGCGACGGGGGCGCCATCGCCGGTCGTGTCTACGTCCGGGGCAGCGCCCTCCTTGACGACGGCGCCGGGTAGCTCTGCCGCCGATCGTGCCTCGATCCAGAATCCGTGACGCGGACGGTGGGCAGCTGCACCGGCGAATTCGGCGAAGGCCTGCGGCTGCGCGGAGAGTTCCGCGCGATAGCTCTCCGTCAGCGCGCCGAGCGCCGCCTTGTCGCGCGCCGAGATGACGAGACGCGTGGCCGTCAGCCGTCCGGTCGACGCTGGCGCCTTGCCGACGATCGCATGTGCGTTCGTGCCGCCGATGCCGAACGAGCTCACGCCGGCGATCAGGCGTTCCGTCCAGGGTCGCGTCTCGCGCGCGACCTGGAACGGCGTGCTCTTCCAGTCGACGCGGGTCGACGGCACGTCCGAATGCAGGCTCTGCGCGATCGTCGCGTGCTCCAGCATCAGAACGGACTTGATCAGCCCGGCTACGCCGGCGGCCGTCTCGATGTGGCCGATATTGCTCTTGGCGCTGCCGAGGGTGATCGCGCCCGATGCGGCGCCGCGGCAGGCAGCGGTGAGGGCCGCCACCTCGACAGCATCGCCGAGCGAAGTCGCCGTGCCGTGGCCTTCGATGCAGCCAATGTCCGACGGACGAAGACCAGCGATCGCCATCGCCTCGGCGATCACCGCGGCCTGGCGGTCCTGGCTCGGCGCGGTGAAGCCGATCTTGCGGTTGCCGTCGTTGTTGACTGCCGAGCCCAACAGCAGTGCGCGCACGCGATGCCCATCGGTTTCGTCGGCGCGGCGCAGGACCACCAGGCCGGCGCCACTGCCGAATATGGTGCCGGCTGCGTCGTCGGCGAAGCTGCGGCAGTGGCCGTCATGCGAGACCATGCCGCCGGCCTCGTAGAGATAGCCGACACGATGCGGCACCCGCACGCTGACGCCGCCCGTGATCGCGATGTCGCACTCGCCGGCCAGCAGGCTCTGGCTGGCGAGATGCACCGCGACCAGCGACGACGAGCAGGCGGTCTGCACTGCCACCGCAGGCCCGCGCAGATCGAGCCGGTAGGCGAGCTGCGTCGCGATGTAGTC
>DASXQC010000642.1:0-3440 GCA_036493235.1 Reyranella sp. | reverse complement strand
GCCGCCATGGTCCGGAGCTCGGCCAGGCGCTCGTCGTTGCTCTTCACGATCGCGTCCTCGGCGTCGATGTTGGTGATCGCGACGTCGGACCACCACGAGAGCTTGCGCCGCTCGGCGAACGGGAAGTCGAACAGCGTCGCCAGCATCATGGCGGTGAGCTCGGTCGAGGCCAGGTCGACCCAGTCGAATTCCTGGTTGCGCGGCAGGCCGTCGAGCAGGGCCGTAGTGCGCTGCTCGATGGTCGCGGTCAGGTTGGCGAGGTTGGTCGGGGCGACGATCGGCGCCACCGTCTTGCGCTGGGCGGTATGGCGCGGCGGATCCATGCGGATGAAGTTGGGCAGCTCCTCGCCCTGCGGCTGGTCGATCAGCTGGATGCCGCCCCATTCCGAGGCCGAGGAATAGGTCGCGGGGTCGAGCTCGACCGCCAGGATGTCCGCGTGGCGGGTCACCGACCAGTAGGGCCCGTACGGGCTCTCCGGATGCCAGTGGACGGGGTCCTCGGCGCGCAGCCGGGCGAAGTGCGGCCGCCAGGTGTCGTCGCGGTAAAGCTGGGGATCGCCTACGTCGATAGGGGCGGTCATGCCGTCCAGCCCGCCCGCAGGGCCCGTGCGAGTCAAGCGCTTTCGTCGCAACGGCCCCGCGATTGGCGCGTTGACAGGTCGGAGGGGCGGGCGCAAACCGTCGCCCCGCCGCCCCCTTTGGGCGGCGTTTCACCTATGGCCCCTGACGATACCCGTCCGTCGCCCTCTCCTGCCGTGACGATGTCCCCTGGCGAGACCTCGGGCCACTCGCCCGCCAAGGCTGCTGCCGCAGCCATGGTCGTGGGCGCGCTCGGCGTGGTGTTCGGCGACATCGGCACCAGCCCGCTCTATACGCTGCGCGAGAGCTTTACCCACGGCTCGGGCATGACGCCCTCGCCGCGCCACGTGCTGGGCGTGCTGTCGATCCTGTTCTGGGCGATCACGCTGACCGTGACGGTCAAGTACGTCACCCTGATCATGCGCGCCGACAACAAGGGCGAAGGCGGCGTGCTGGCCCTGGCGACGCTCGTCACCCAGGGCCTCAACGGCCGCGGCCGCTACATCCGGCGCTGGATCACGCTCTTTGCCGTGATCGGACTGGCTCTCTTCTACGGCGACGCGATCATCACTCCGGCGATGACGGTGATGTCCGCCGTCGAAGGCCTCGATTCGGTGGCGCATGGGCTGGCGGACTACGTCGTGCCGATGTCGCTGGTGATCTTGGTCGGGCTGTTCATTCTCCAGTCGCGCGGCACGCACGATGTCGGCCGGCTGTTCGGGCCGGTCATGCTGCTGTGGTTCCTGGTGCTGGGCGTTTTGGGCGCCTGGCAGATCGCCAAATACCCGCAGGTGCTGCTGGCGCTCAACCCGATGTACGGCATCCGGCTGATCGCCGACCGCGGCATCTCCATCTTCTGGGCGTTCGGCTCGATTGTGCTGGCCGTCACCGGCGCCGAGGCGCTGTACGCCGACATGGGCCATTTCGGTCGCAAGCCGATCCGGTTCGCCTGGCTGTTCGTCGTGCTGCCCGGCCTGGTGCTGAACTATTTCGGCCAGGGCGCGCTGATCCTCGAGGATCCGACGGTGGTGAAGCAGGTCTTCTTCGCGCTGGTGCCGAAGGAGATGACGCTGGCCCTGGTCATCCTGTCGACCCTGGCGGCGGTGATCGCCTCGCAGGCGGTGATCTCGGGCGTGTTCTCGCTGACGCGCCAGGCGATCCAGCTCGGCTACCTGCCGCGCATGGAGATCCAGCACACCTCCGAGACCGAGATCGGCCAGATCTACATCCCGCGCATCAACTGGCTGCTGATGGCGGCGATCATCGCGCTGGTGGTGGGCTTCGGCTCGTCCGACCGCCTCGCCGGCGCATACGGCCTCGCCGTCACCGGCGCCATGCTGGTCGATGCCTGCCTCGCCATGGCGGTGGCGATCCTGGTGTGGAAGTGGAAGTGGCCGCTCGCCGTTGCGGTGTTCGGCTTCCTGGCGATCCCCGACGCCGCCTTCTTCATCGCCAACGCCCTCAAGATCCCCGACGGCGGCTGGTTGCCGCTGCTGGTGGCGGGGCTGGTGTTCTTCACCATCACCACCTGGCGGCGCGGCCGCGAGCTGGTGAGTGCCGACCTGGCCGAGGGCGCGCTGCCGCTCAACAAGTTCCTTGAACGCATGGAGCGCGCGCCCGACCGTGTCGCCGGCACCGCCGTGTTCCTGACCGCCGACGCCTCTTCGACCCCGCCGGCGTTCCTGCACAATCTCAAGCACAACAAGATCCTGCACGAGCGGATCATCATCCTGCAGGTCGACACCATGGACGTGCCGCGCGTGCCCGAGGCCAAGCGCGTCGAGGTCGAGCGGCTGGGCAAGGGCTTCTACTCGGTGGTTGCCCGCTACGGCTTCATGGAGCAGCCCGACGTGCCGGCGGCCTTGCGTGCCTGCCGGCCGCATGGCATCGCGTATGACGAGATGGAGACCAGCTTCTTCCTCGGCCGCGAGACGCTCGTGCCGACCAACCGCTCCAAGCTCGGCCGGTGGCGGCGCGACTTCTTCATCTCGTTGAGCCACAGCGCCTCGGCGACGAAGGCGTTCTTCCGCATCCCGCCCAACCGGGCGATCGAGCTGGGCAACCAGATCCAGGTCTGATGCCCGCTCCGCTTCTCTTGCTGCCGGGCCTGCTCAACACGCGCCGCCTCTGGGAAAGCCAGATTGCCGACCTCGCCGATGTGGCGGACGTGACCGTGCCGGAGCTGTGGCACCACGATTCGATCGGCGCGATGGCCGAGGCGGCGCTGGAGCAGGCGCCCGGGCGGTTCGCACTGGGCGGCTTCTCGATGGGCGGCTATGTCGCGTTCGAGATCCTGCGGCGGGCGCCGGAGCGGGTCGAGCGGCTGGCGCTGATGGACACCCAGGCGACGCCCGACACGCCCGAAGCGACGGCGCGGCGGCGCGGCTTCGTCGACCAGACCAAGATGGGCCGCTTCCACGGCGTGCAGCCCTCGCTGCTGCCGCAGATCGTCCATCGCAGCCGCCTCGCCGACCAGTCGGTCATCCAGCCGATCGTCGAGATGGCGGCCGAGGTCGGCGCCGACGGCTTCTGCCGGTCGCAGGTCGCGATGATCGCCCGGCCCGACAGCCGGCCCTTGCTGGTCGAGATCAAGCAGCCGACACTGGTGCTGGTCGGCCGTCAGGATATCGCCACGCCGCTGGTGCGTGCCGAGGAGATGGCGGCCGACATCAGCCATTCGCAGCTGGTGGTGATCGAGCAGTCCGGCCACATGACACCGCTGGAGAAGCCGGCCGAAGTCACGGCCGCGCTCAGGAGATGGTTGAAGCAATGACGATCGCCTATGCCACCGAGGACTATCTCGGCGCCGACGAATACATCGACGTGGTGAAGAAGTCGGGCCTCAACCGCCCGGTCGAGGA
>DASXQC010000641.1:0-4791 GCA_036493235.1 Reyranella sp. | reverse complement strand
CGGTGCGGGCGGTGGCGATGCGCAGGTAGATGTCGCGCAGCGCCGAATCGGCGACCTGCAGCTGGGCGACCAGCTCGCCGAACAGCTGCTGCTGGATGCAGGTGGCGAGGCCGCGCAGCACGGCGTGGACGAGGTCGCGCTTCTTGGCCCGCGAGTCGCCGTCGGCGGCGCTGTGGAAGCCGGCGAGGCGATCGACCAGGCGATGGAGCTGGACGTCGAGCTGGCCGCGCACCTGGGCGCGCTTGATCGCCGGATCGCACACCGGGATCAGGCTATTGATCAGGTACGAGACGCCGCCGTCGTTGGCTTTGAACGCTTCGTCCCAGGCGCGTGCCGGGTTGGCGAAGTGGCGCTGCACGTCGAAGTTCTCGACGAAGTGCGTGCGCAGCTCGACCGCGCGCTGGGCGAACGCCTCGGCGACGCCGGTCTCGCGGCGGCCGTCATGCTCCATCAGGCGCTCGTCGAGCACCGTCGGATTGCGCAGCCAGAAGGTGTTGTCGAACGGCCGGCCGTTCCAGTTGCCGGGCCACTCGCCGCGGAAGTTGTTGATCAGCGAGTTGTTGAGACGCGCCGACCAGCGCAGCTTGCGCGATTCCTCGGTCTCGCCCGCCTTCTGCTCGAACTCGCGGTCCATCTTGGTCATCACCAGGAACAGCGAGTTCTTCTGCTTGGCGCGATCGGCCGGCGTGGCGCCGATCGTCTGGTCGATCCACGCGGTCATCATGTCCGAGAGATCGCGGACCTCCTGGTTGCCGTCGGGAATGCAGAGCAGGATGGCGCTGAGCTCGCGCTCGGCCGAATAGCGCTGGAAGAGATAGGCGACCTTGCCGCGCAGCAGCAGCTCGCGCAGCGGATTGGCGCCCTCGGCCACGCCCTTGGCCTTGGCGACGTCCTCGAGGTTGGCGAGCTTGAGCCGCGAGCGCGCGCCCGGGAAGTCGAGCAGGTCGGTGTGATCGAAGAAATCCCACGGCTTCTCGGCGATCGCGACCGACAGCTCGGCGGTCAGCGCGCAGATCAGCGAGCGCGGCAGGCGGGCGTCCTCGGCATGGCGGTCGGCCAGCTTCGGGCGCACTAGCAGCGTGTCGGCGGCGTCGGTGCCGAGCTTGTCGAGCGTCAGCACGTCGATGATGCTCTTCTCGCGCGGGATCAGCGCGTCCATGCCGAGCAGCGCCTCGGGCGCGAAGGCGAGTTTCTCCAGGCCTTCATAGAGCGTGAGGTAGAGCTCGGTGAAGGGCTGGAAGTCGTACCACAGCACCGACCAGAGCTTGGCCCGGTCGCGGCCCGACAGGCGCGGCGCCAGATCGATCGCCTCGCGCCAGTACTCGGTGCGCAGTTCCGATGTCACGCCGGCGAAGAAGGTGTCGAAATACTCGATCAGGTCGAGCACGTCGTCGGCATCGAGGTCGCCCGGCGGCTTGGGCAGCACCTGGGTGCGCAGCTCCGCGAGGCGCTTGCGGATCGCCATGCCGTCCGGTTTCTCGAACGCGGCCTTCTGGTGATCGAAGTCGAGCAGGAAGGAGTTGCCGAGGATCTTGACGATGTCGGTCTGGGTCAGCAGCCGCACGCGCACCGGGAAGTCGGGCGTGACGTCGCTGAGGCCGAGGCCGAAGCGCGTGACCAGGCCGGTGCTCTCGCGATTGCCCGGCGGGTTGATCTCGCGCAGGAAGTCGTAGGTCTTGTCGCCGAAGCGTGCCTGCAGCGGGCGGCCGTCGCGGCTTGCCAGGATCGAGACGAGGTACGACTTGCCGGCCTGGCTGGGGCCGAACACGCCGGCGCACATGCGGCGGCGCGCGGCGCGCGAGAGCTTGCGGCTCTGGTTGCGAACCTTCTGCAGCTCGCTGATCAGCGATGGCGCCTGCTGCGCCACAGTCGGCGACTGGTTGGCGGCGTCCTTGAGCCAGGAGACGCCTTCGCTCGCGGCGACCGCCAGCGATTCGCACTCCTGGGCCAGCTTGAGATCGATCGTGTCCATAACGCGGTTCAACCTGTCTTGAGCATGCCGGTGTCGAGCCAGTAGCCCTCGCGGCGCGGAAGGGTTTGCAGACGTAGCGTGAGCCGATCGAGCGCCACGGCGCGGCCATCCCGGTTGGTCACCTGGCGAAGACGGAAGCGCTCGACGTCGCCCGAGTCCTTGTCCTTGGGCTTGACGCGCGCCAACGCGATCCGGAACGGCGTCTCGCGGGCGTGCCGCTCAGCGTATTCGGGCCGGGCGAACTCCAGCGCATAGAGCCGTGCCGCCGGCCAACGCACCAGGTCGAGCTGGCGGGCGCCGAGCCACATGGGGCCGCGGAACTCGAAGGCAACCTCCGGCAGCTCGTACTCGCGATCGTCGAGATCGACGTCGGCGTAGACGAGGTCTTCCTTCTGCAGCCGGCCGCCGCCGTCGAGCTTGCCGATGTACTTGGCGATGCTCTTGGAGCGTAAGAGGTCGGAGCGGAAGGAGAAGTCGGGCAGCTGAGACTGCGCCAAGGCCGCGATCATCGCGCCGACCGCGACGGTGGTCTTGGGATCCTCGACGCGGAGGCGCGCGTCGCGGAACGGATACCAGGCGCCGACGCGATACTCGTGCAGGGCGATCACGCGCTCGGGCGGCAGCGGCAGCAACTCCATCAGCAGCGCGCGGATGCCGGGCAGGCGCGAGGGCCGGCCCGAGAGCAGCAGGATGTCGCAATCGTAGGCGTGCACGATCTCGGCGAGCGGCGCCAGCACGCGCGCCATTTCGGCCCGCACCGTCTTGTCGAGGCCCTGCAGGTCGACCGGGAACACCGTCGCTTTGAGGTCGAAGTCCTTGGCACCGCGCTTGCGGGCGGCTTCGTTGACGAAGCTCACGACTTCCTGCGACGGCTTGGTGCCGCTGGGGAAGAAGGTGTCGTAGGCGCGCGGTTCGGCGGCCAGTGCGCCCGAGGTCGGGTCGTAGGCCTCGGCGGCGCGCAGGAACTCTAAAGCGATCGGCTGAGCTATTTGAAGCGCGAACTGCTGGCGCAGGTTGCGCTGGATCACGTCCTCGCCGCCGCGGTCGCCACCCACCAGCTCGGCCATCAGGTCGGCCGGGTTGGCGATGCCGGCCGCGCGCAGGGCTGATTCGATCGGCGGCAGGACATGGCCCTGCACGACACGCAGCAGGATGTCGTCGCCGGCGACGTTGAAGCCCTCGCGGAACTTCTGCTCGGGGAACAGGGTCACCGACGTGCCGGCGCCCTCGAGGCGGTACTTGTTGATGATCAGGTCGGTCGTGCCGCCGCCGACATCTATGCTGGCGATCGACAGGGTGCCGTCGGCTGGCTTGCCGCGCTTCTTGCCGGCGACCTGGAAGAAGCGGCGGGCGTCGCCTCCGAAGTTCCGCGCCACCTCGGTATAGAGATAGACGAGCTGGGTGCACGAGGCCTCGTCCCACTCGGTCAGCACGCGCGGCGCGGGCGCCGCGGCATCGTCGAGCTTCCAGCCCAGCATCATCCAGACCAGGTCGCGCGCGGCCTCGGCACGCTTCCTGAAGATCAGGCGCTCGGCGAGCGGCATGCCAGTCGGCAGCGTCAGCACGATGCGGCGGAGCCGACGCGGCGTCTCGGCGTGCGCCCGGCGGCCGCGCTGCTGCGGCGAGTTCATGAGCGTCAGCGCCTGCAGCAGCACTTCGGTCAGCGCGAAGGTCATGATCGAGGAGCGTGAGTAGAGCGGCTCGAACACCGGCAGGTGATCGGCGCTGTCGGCCTCGGGCTCGACCAGGTGCAGCGGCTCACCCTTCTGGTTGACGAGCTGGGCCATCGGCCCAGCCGCGGCCGGCATCGCCGTCTGATCCTGCGCGTAGGCTATATTGAATCGCCACTCACGTGTTTGCGCCTCCTCGTCCCACAGGTAGCGCTTGGGGCTCGACATGCCGGTGTTGCCCTCGGTGCCGCGGCGGCGCGCGGCCAGCCGCGTGGCTTCGGGGCCGACGCGTGTCATGGTCGGCCAGACGAAGGCATCGGCGCGGCCGCCGAGGCGGGACAGGTGGTTCTTGCCGAACCAGGCCTGCGCGAACTCGACGCGCGATTCGAACGGGCGGGCGTGCACGGCCTCGGGATGCGAGAGGTCGCGCAGCGCGAGCTCATAGGAATCGTTGAGGTTCACGCCGAGCTCGCCAGCCGCCTCGATCAGCAGGCCGCAGGTGCGCGAGTTGCCGACGTCGAGCACGAGGTCGACCTCGATCGCGCCGCGGCCGGGGCGCTCGGCATCGCCGACCAGCTTGATCGGCGGGAAATGGATGGCATCGGCGAGCAGGCCGAGGAAGGCGAGATAGCGCGCGGTCGCTTCCTGCGGCTTCTGCTTGATGTCGTTGTCGATCTCCTCGGCCGTGGCGCGCGGATGGATTTCGCGAAATAGCTCCTCCAGCCACTGGGTCATCCAGTCCTGGCGCAGCAGCCAATGGTTGGCCCGCTGCTGCGGCGCCAGGGCGAACAATGCGCCCGACGTCACGTCCTTCGACGAAGGCGCGAGATAGGCGCGGCCCTCGGCCTCGGCGATCAGGCCGGTGTCGAAGGCGAGCACGGCGCGATAGCGCCAGCCCTGCTCGTCGCGGAAGCCCTCGCCGAAGCGCTGCTCGAGATCGACGATGCGGATGCGCGCCCAGTCGGCCGGGCCCTCGCGGAACTGGTTGTTGGGCCGCACCTGCAGGAACGGCACCGGCACCCACTTGTCGAGGAACGGCGCCAGCGCGTCCTTGGCGGTGACGACGAGGTTGGGCTCGGCGGCGCGGCGGCGGCCGTTCTCGACCACCTCGTACTGGCCGCGGCCCTCGTCGAAGTCGAGCTGCACCAG
>DASXQC010000640.1:0-5750 GCA_036493235.1 Reyranella sp. | reverse complement strand
CGCGCCGCGCTCGACGCGCGCGCCAAGGACATTTTGGCCGCGCATCTCGACGGCGATCTGTCGCTCGCGAACCTGGCACGGCAATGCGGGCTGTCGACCGCCCACTTCGCGCGCGCCTTCCGGCAATCGGTCGGGATGCCGCCGCACCAATGGCTGATGCAGCACCGCGTCGACCATGCACGCGAGTTGCTGCTGTCGTCGCCGATGGCCCTGAGCGACATCGCCCTGGCTTGTGGCTTCGCCAGCCAAAGCCATTTCACGCGGGCCTTCACCCGCCGCGTCGGGACGAGCCCCGGCGCCTGGTGCCGCCAACACAGGAATTGAAGATACATGATCGAGTCTTTTCCCGCCGATTTCCGCATTCAGGAGATCGCGGCCAACGGCGCCACGATCCACACCCGGATCGGCGGGCAAGGTCCGGCGGTCGTGCTGCTGCACGGCTTCGCCGACACCGGCGACATGTGGGCGCCGGTCGCGGCGGCGCTGGCGCCCAACCACACCGTGATCGTGCCCGACCTGCGCGGCATGGGCCTCTCCTCCCAGCCGGACGCCGGCTACGACAAGAAAACCCAGGGGCTCGATATCGCGGGCGTGCTCGATGCGCTTAAGATCGACAAGGCCGACCTCGTCACGCACGACATCGGCAACATGGTGGGCTACGCCTTCGCCGCACAGTTCCCGGCCAGGGTCGCGCGATGGGTGGTGATGGACGCGCCGCTGCCCGGCATCGGCCCTTGGGACGAGATCCTGAAGAGCCCGATGCTGTGGCACTTCAATTTCCGCGGTCCCGACATGGAGCGCCTGGTCGCCGGCCGCGAGCGCATCTACCTCGACCGCTTCTACAACGAGCTGTCGGCCAACCCCGCCTCGATCGACGAGGCGACGCGCGAGCACTATGCCCGGCTCTATGCGCGACCGGGCAACATGCACTGCGCCTTCGAGCAATTCGCCGCGTTCACGCAGGACGCCGCCGACAACAAGGCCTTCGCTGGGGGACCAAAGCTCGCCATGCCCGTGCTGGCGATCGGCGGCGACAAGTCGTTCGGCACGATGCAGGCCGAGGTGATGCGCTTCGTCGCCGGCGACGTCACCGCCCAGGTGATCGCCAATTCCGGCCACTGGCTGATGGAAGAGCAGCGCGAGCCGACCGTCGCCGCCATCAAGGCGTTCGTCGGCTAGCGCGAAGTTGCTTTTCGTCGAATCGCCCTTGGCGGGAGTCCACAAGAGTCCACTCGGGTGTGGACCGGTTGGATGCCGATGGCACAAGGGTTTCGGGCCAGGAGTCCACGAATCCACCGACTTTGTCCCCCTGAAAAAACACCTCATTCAGGGGGCGGGGGCTGAAATGCCGATGCATTGGCATTTCAGGCCCAGGAGCGACAGCAGGCGCAGCACGATCATCATCGCGCCACACTGCATGATCACGCGCCGAACACCTATTATGGGCAATGGCCGGCGGATTTTGCGCGGCGACTCAAGCCGCGAGAATCGGTCCATTGTCCAAAATGAGGGTGTGTCGCGAGGCCTTATCCACAGGCTTTCGGATGCTCTAGACCGCCTCGGGGCGCGGCGAAAGCCGATGGCAACGCGGTTGTGGACGTTGATCAGGCCGATCGCGATCGTGAGATCGGCCACCTCCTTCGGCGAGAAGGCGGCGCCGGCGTGGTCCGGCGAACAGTGGAGCGATGCTCAGCGCCCGCGCCTCGGCCGTCGGCGTGAACGTTCCTCGAGCACGAGGCCCTTCGCGTGGACGGCACGCGCCTGATCTTGCCTAAGGCATTGTGCAGCGCATCGACCAGGTCGGCGCCGTCGACGTCGTTGGCAAGGGCCGCGGCCGGCAACAAGGCGACGGTCAGGGCAAGAGCGACGGAACTCAACTTCATGGCAAACCTCCCGGTCGGAGCGTGCGCTCTCTGCCACGATGCGGTTGCGGCTTTCTTTCACGAAATTTGGCCTATTTGATCGATCCTGCTGCCTTGACAGGGAGACTAACGAAGCCAATATTTAACCCTATGGTTAACTATCAGCCTGCGGTCCTCGACCGCACGTTTGCCGCCCTTGCCGATCCGACGCGGCGCGCCCTGCTGGCGCGACTCGACGAGGAAGCCAGCCTGTCGGTCAGCGAGCTCGCCAGGCCTTTCCCGGTGTCGCTGCCCGCGATCATGAAGCATCTCGACGTGCTGTCCGATGCCGGCCTGATCACCCGCAGCAAAACCGGCCGCACCGTCACCTGCCAGCTCACCCCGGCGCCCATGGAGCAAGCGATGGAATGGCTCGCCCGCTACGAGCGCTATTGGACCGAGCAGCTCGACCGCCTCGCCGCCTTCCTGGAGAACGACCAATGGCAACCAAACCCTCCCTCGTCCTCAAGCGACGACTCAAAGCCGCGCCGGAAAAGGTCTACGAAGCGTGGACCAAGCCGGAGCAAATGACCCACTGGTGGGGCGTCACCGGAGGCCCCAAGCCGCCGGTCGCCGAGACCGACCTGCGCGTCGGCGGCCACTTCCGGGTGCAGTTCTGGGATCCCAAGAACGAGCATCACAGCGTGAGCGGCGTCTATCGCGAGGTCGTGCCCAACCGGAAGCTCACCTTCTCGTGGGCCTGGCAGAGCACGCCCGAGCGTGAATCGATGGTCACCATCGAGCTCAATCCGGTGACCGAGGGCACGATGCTGACGCTCACCCACGAGCAGTTCTTCGACGAGAAGGCGCGCGACGACCACGGCCGCGGCTGGAACGTGGCACTCGACCGGCTTGAGGACTTCCTCGGATGACCCTCGACCAAGCCCTCACCGGTCTGCCGGCCGATCCCGCATCCCTGGCCGGCGTCGTGCAGGGCTTGCTGATGCACGAGCATATCGCGCCAGCCTACGGCCTCAGCCTCAGCGAGGCTCAGCACGCCGAAGCGCATGCACGGCCGGTCGAGGAGATCGTCCGCCAG
Source organism: Reyranella sp. (assembly GCA_036493235.1). Lineage (GTDB taxonomy): Bacteria > Pseudomonadota > Alphaproteobacteria > Reyranellales > Reyranellaceae > Reyranella. The sequence continues at coordinate 2,810 of DASXQC010000640.1, read as the reverse complement.
ATCGTGGCGCACGATGCGCGGCCGCTGACCGAGGCGCGCGCACCGGCCGAACGGCAGGTCGGCGTGTGCCGGCACTTCACCTTGCTGCACGTCACGATGCTGCGCCGCGCGGGCATACGCGCCCGCGCCCGCTGCGGCTTCGGCACCTATTTCGAGAAGGGCAAGGCTCTCGATCACTGGGTGACCGAGTACTGGAACGAAGGCCGCAAGGCCTGGGTGCTGGTCGATGCCCAGCTCGACGCGCGGCAGCGCGAGATCTTCCGAATCGCCTTCGATCCGATCGACGTGCCGCGCGACCAGTTCCTGGTGGCGGGCGACGCCTGGCAGCGCTGCCGCGCCGGCAAGGCTGACGCGAGCACCTTCGGCATCCTCGACATGTACGGGCTGTGGTTCATCGCCGGCAACGTCATCCGCGACGTCGCCGCGCTCAACGACCACGTCATGCTGCCGTGGGACGTCTGGGGCGCGATGACCCAGAAGGACGAGGAGATCGACCTTGCCTTCATCGACCGGCTCGCCGCCCTGACCGCCGAACCCGACCGCCACTTCGGCGAGCTGCGCGCGATCTACAAGGATCCGCGCGTGGAAGTTCCGACGACCGTGTTCAACGCCGTCCGCAACCGTCCCGAAACCCTCTGAAGGAGGTCCCCATGCAAGCGCACACGACCGTGTCCCGCGAGGAATGGCTGGAAGCCCGCCGCGCACTTCTCGCCAAGGAGAAGGAACTGCTCAAGGCCAAGGACGCGCTGCGCGAGCAAACGCGCGCGCTGCCCTGGGTGAAGGTCGACAAGGACTACGTGTTCGACGGCCCGAACGGCAAGGAGACGCTTGCCGACCTGTTCGCCGGGCGCAGCCAGCTCATCGTCAAGCACTTCATGATGGGCCCGGGCTGGAAGGAAGGTTGCCTCGGCTGCTCGTTCGGCGCCGACCAGACCGACGGCTCGGTGGTGCACCTGATCAATCACGACGTGATGTTCATCGCCGTCAGCCGCGCGCCCTACCCCGAGATCGCAGCCTACCACAAGCGCATGGGCTGGACGTTCAAGTGGGTGTCGTCGTTCGGCAGCGACTTCAACTACGACTATCACGTCTCCTTCACCGAGGAGGAGAAGAAGGCCAACCGGGCTTTCTACAACTTCCAGGACGGTCCCTTCATGTTCGACGAGCTCCCGGGCTACAGCGTCTTCTACAAGGACGAGGCAGGCGACATCTTCCACACCTACTCGACCTTCGCCCGCGGCACCGAGTTGTTGGGCGGCGTCTACGGCTTCCTCGACGTCACCCCCAAGGGTCGGAACGAGCCGCCGGGCGGAAACTTGACCGCCTGGGTCCGCCGCCACGACGAATACAGCGAAAAACCCGACGATTCCTGCTGCCACGACTAACCGGGATCGGTGTAAGCTAGGGGGCGTAGCAAGGAGGAAATCCATGCCCGCTCTCTCACTCGACCATTGGAATGTGTTCTGCAAGGACCTGAAGAAGACCGTCGCCTTCTACGAGAAGTACGTCGGTCTTCGCGACGGCGACCGCCCGCCATTCAACTTCCCCGGCGCTTGGCTCTACGCCGGCGAAAAGGCCGTGCTGCACCTGGTGTCCGAAAGCGGCCGCAAGGACCATGGCGGCGGCGCGATCGACCACGTGGCGATCAACTGCGCCGACATCCGCGGCACGATCGACTGCATCAAGAAGGACAACATCCCGTTCGAGGTCCGCAAGGTCCCGGCCCGTCCGCTGCAGCAGGTGTTCCTGCACGATCCTGACGGCATCATGATCGAGCTGAATTTCTGGCATGAGGCCGATGTCCCGGAGATCGACAACTCCGGCAAGATTCCGGGCGACCGCCTCAAGGTCGTGAAGAAGCCGAAGAAGGAAAAGGCGACGGCCTAACCATCTTCTTCCTCCCCTTCGCGGGACCCGCGAAGGGGAGGAACGCTCCCTAATCCAGCGTCTCCATCTTCTTCAGCGTCTCCCAGTACGCGGCCGGCAGGAGATCCTTGCCGGCCAGCAGATGGCCGAGGTACTCGCGCGTGGGCTTCAGCCCCTCGCCGATCTTGAGCGCGATGTAGGTTACCGCCTCGACCGTCTCGCCGGTATCGGCCCGCACGACCGGCACGGTCTGGCGCTTGTAGTGGCCGCCGGTCACGCCCTCCCAGATATCCAGCACCGCCAGGCCCGCGTCGGGCATCTGGTTCAACGTGCCATGCACGACCTCGCCCGGCGCTTCGACGATGTTGCCAGCGCCCGCTCCCGCCGGCGATCTCGCGATCTTGTTGAACGTCAGGCGCCAGCCGTCGAGCCGGCCGCCGATGCGCGGACCCATCTTGACCGCCCGCTCCTTCAGCCGCTGGTCGGCGAGCCGCGCCGCATTCATGTTCGAGCCGTAGGCGAAGTACCAGATCACGGCAGCCTCCAGACGCGCACCGGCTCCTCGTAGCCGCGGATCGGCAGCGCGCCAAGATCGACCGCGTCGTTCGCCGCGGCCGCGGCGCGCACCGGATCGCTGAGCAGGAGCCGAGCGCCGGTGTCCTTGGTGAGCTGCTCGAGCCGCGCCGCGAGGTTCACCGTGTCGCCGATCGCGGTGTACTCCTTGCGCCGCGGCGAACCGATCGAGCCGGTGATCGCCTCGCCGATATGGATGCCGATGCCGACCTTCAGCGCCCGCTTGGGATGGGTGGTGTTCCAGGCGTCGACCGCCTGCAGCATCTCCCGCCCCGCCGCGAGCGCATTGGTCGCCGCCGCCGGGTCGTCCAGGGCCGCGCCGAACAGCGCGAGGAATCCGTCGCCCAGGAACTTGTTGATGAAGCCGTTGT
>DASXQC010000639.1:0-3810 GCA_036493235.1 Reyranella sp. | reverse complement strand
ACCAGGATCTGCTTGGCGTCGCCGACGGCAATCTTGAACATGATGCGCAGCCGCGCGTTCATGGCGTCGGTGATGGCGAAGGCGGTGGACGCCTGGCAGACGCCCTGGTCCTGCGACGGCGTTATGTAGTTGCGCCCGTCGCGTTGCAAGCTGGCCGGATTCGTACCCGCCATGATGATGATGGTGATGATGGCTGGGATGAAGTTCGTTGTCGGTTGTCATCGCTTGCCCCCTTTACGTGTCGACTCAACCCCGCTGCTATTCGAGGTTGTATTAAAGGCGCAGGCGTCGCAAGCCGGAATCCCGGCCGTCACGCAAGGATGACAGTCGAGGGGGAGTCTAGGCCACGGCGGCGACCCGCTTGGGGATCGGCGGCGCGAAGCGGAAGCCGGCGCCCAGCCGGTTCCAGGCGTTGATGTTGGCGATCGACACCGACAGGAACACGACTTCCTCCTCGCTGAAGTGCTTGGCGACGGCGTCGTAGTCTTCGTCCGTGACACTGCGGCCGGCGAGGTCGGCCAGCGCCTCGGCCCAGGCCAGCGCGGCGCATTCCTTCTCGGAGAAGATGCCGGCTTCGTGCCAGGTGGCGACGAGGTCGAGCTTCTCCGCCGGCATGCCGATCCGGCGCGCGGTGTTGAGATGGATCTGCAGGCAGAAGGCGCAGTTGTTGATCTGCGAGACCCGGAGCTTCACCAGCTCGATGACCTGCTTGTCGACGCCCGACTCGTCGGCGCTCTTGCCCATGGCGAGCAGGGCGTCGTGCGCGGCGGGCGCGATCTTACGGAAGGCATCGTAGGTGAGGCGGGGTGACGACATCGGCAGCTCCTTGGATCGGAACCTTGACGTGAGTTCGGCGCGGCCGCTTGGCAAGGCCCGAGGGGCCGACTACCGTCGCGAAAAAGCGCGAGGAAACCTATGCCCGGCCATTACGACACATTGGAGACTCGTTCGCCCGAGGAGCGCGAGCAGGCGCTGATGCGGGCGCTGCCGCAGCAGATCGCGCACGCCAAGGCCAACGCGCCGTTCTTCGCGTCGTGGCTGAAGGACGTCGATCCGGCGTCGGTCACCTCGCGCGCCGCGCTCGCCAGATTGCCGGTGCTGCGCAAGTCGATGCTGGGCGAGGTGCAAAAGAAGAACCCGCCGATGGGCGGGCTGATCGCCGTGCCGCTTTCCAAGGCGCGCCACATCTTCATGTCGCCCGGCCCGATCTTCGAGATCGACACCGACGAGCCCGACTACTTCCGCGGCGCGCGGGCGATGTTCGCCGGCGGCTTCCGTTCCGGCGATGTGGTCTACAATACCTTCTCCTATCACCTGACGCCGGCCGGCATCATGATGGAATCGGCCTTGCGCGCGCTCGGCTGCGTGATCGTGCCGGGCGGCGTCGGCAACACCGAGCTGCAGCTCGACGCCATCGCGGCCATCAGGCCCAAGGGCTATGTCGGCACGCCGTCGTTCCTGAAGATTTTGATCGAGAAGGCGGCGGAGCTCGGCAAGGACATCTCCTCGCTGAAGCACGCCTTCGTCGGCGCCGAGGCGCTGCCGCCCTCGCTGCGCCAGATGTTCATCGACCAGGGCATGACCTGCCTGCAGAGCTACGGCACGGCGGACGTCGGCACGATCGCCTACGAGTCGGAGTCGATCCAGGGCATGACGGTCGACGAAGGGGTTGTCGTGGAAATCGTGCGACCCGGCACCGGCGATCCGGTGCCCGAGGGCGATGTCGGCGAGGTCGTCGTGACGACCTTCAATCGGGCTTATCCGCTGATCCGCTTCGGCACAGGCGACATGTCGGCGGTGCTGGCGGGGCCGAGCCCATGCGGCCGCACCAACATGCGCATCAAGGGCTGGATGGGCCGCGCCGACCAGCGCACCAAGGTGCGCGGCATGTTTGTCGATCCCGAACAGATCGCCGAAATCGCAAAGAAGCATCCCGGCCTCGGCCGCCTGCGCCTGGTGATCGACTGGGTCAACCAGGCCGACGTCATGATGCTCAAGGTCGAGGCGAACGCGCCCTCGGCCGACCTGGCGACGGCGATGGAGGGCACGATCCGCACCGTGTGCAAGGTCGGCGGCAAGGTCGAGTTCGCCGGAGTCGGCAGCCTGCCCAACGACGGTAAGGTGATCGACGATATTCGAAAGTACACATGATCCTGCGCGACGCCACGGAGGCCGACTTTGCGGCCGTCCGCCGCCTGCTCGACCAGCTCGGCTATGCGCCGGACGAGGCCGAGTTCCGCCGCCGCTTCGACGGCGTGCGGGCGACTGCCGGGCATCGCATCATCGTCGCGGACGAGGACGGCGTTCTCGGCGTGCTGCATGTCTTCGAGCGGCCGGCGCTTGACAAGGGCCGCGAAGCGGTGGTGCAGGCGCTGGTGGTCGACGATTCGGTGCGCAGCCGCGGCGTCGGCGAAGCGCTGATGCACGAGGCCGAAGCCTGGGCTGTGAGCCGCGGGCTCCCGGCGACGTCGCTCTACACCAGCATCAAGCGCGACCGCGCCCACGCCTTCTATGAGCGCCTCGGCTATCATATCAAAGGCACGTCCCATCTGATGGGGCGGCCCTAGTCGCACAACGGGAATCCGTTCTCCGACCTGGCATCGCGGGGGAGCATGACCGCCAACGCTTTGCGTCCGCGACTTTGCCGACCGACATATCCACAGGAAACGACAAAAGAGGGGTGGCGGGAACGTGGGAAGAATCGCCTAAAAGCCTTGTGCCATCGTCATCCGAGGCTTCCCACGACGATGGGAAGTCGTGGGAAGTCCAGGAAGCGGTGTTCAGGTCGCGCCTCTCTCGATCCCGTCCTCGTCGCTCGGACGCTCCCCGTGCACCCGGTGAACGCGCGCGGCGGGTGAGGCGACCGGTCCCGGCTTCTTGTGCGTCCGGCGCAACGGTGACGCACCCTTGTCGCACTGGCAAATCCGCCATAATTGCCGTATCAATTTCAGTGCGCGGTAGCCCCGGATTCCCCCCTTCCGCAGGTTGGGCCCGCGCCAAGGAGGATAGATTGAAGAGACGCAGTTTCGTCTCCGGAACGGCCGCGCTCGCCACCGCTGCTCTGGTGCGACCGGCCTTTGCCGCGACCATCAAGCCCTACAGCTGGGACCTCAATCCGCCGACCGACACGCGCGAGAACTTCATCGCCTGGGGCAAGGGCCGCGGCGAGGATCCGTTCTTCCTGGCGGAGCGCTGGGACCGCTTCCAGGCGCTGGTCCGCAATAAGGACATCTGGGGCGCCGCCACCATCCGCTCCTTTCTGCTCACCCCGCGCGAGGAGTTCGCTGCGGTCAACCCGGCGATTCACAAGCGCGCCTACGATCACGCCTTCCTCGACATCGGCTACGGCGTGACCATGTCGGGCCCGCACCTGCAGGGCCGCATGACCAACGTGATCGACGTCAAGCGTGGCGAGAAGGTGCTCGAGGTTGGCACCGGCTCGGGCTGCCAGTCGGCCTACATCGCCAACCTGACCGAGAACGCCTACACGATCGAGATCATCAAGCCGTTGGCCGACCGCACCCGCGGCATCTACGACAAGCTGATCGACAAGGGCTACACCGAATACCAGCACATCAAGACCAAGGCCGCCGACGGCTACTACGGCTGGGAAGAGGCGGCGCCCTTCGACAAGATCATCGTCACCTGCGGCATCGACCACGTGCCGCCGCCGCTGCTGCAGCAGTTGAAGTCGGGCGGCCTGATGGTGATCCCGGTCGGCCCGCCGGGCGCGCAGCGCGTGCTCAAGGTCGCCAAGACCCAGGACGCCGACGGCTCGATCACCACCAGCCGCGAGGACATCTACGGCGG
>DASXQC010000638.1:0-4929 GCA_036493235.1 Reyranella sp. | reverse complement strand
CGACGCCACGCTGACGCCCTCCGTCGTGACGATCGCAACAGTCCATGGCGGCGTGCGCGCCAACATCATTCCCGACACGCTCGAGATGCAGGGCACCATCCGCACCCACGACGAGGCGGTGCGCGCCGACATCTGGAAGCGCATCGAGAAGACGGCGACCGCGATCGCCGAGACGCAAGGCGCCAAGGCCACCGTGAAGGTCCACCAGGGCGTGCCGGTGACCTACAATGATCCGCTGCTCACCGACTGGGGCACCAAGAGCCTCGGCCGCGGCGTCGGCGAGGAGCGCGTGAAGGAATCGCGGCCGGTGATGGGCGCGGAGGATTTCTCGATCCTGGCGCAGAAGGTGCCGGGCATGTTCTTCTTCCTCGGCATCACTCCGCCGGGCGAGGACCCGAAGGAAGCGCCGGCCAACCACTCGCCGCTGTTCCACATCCACGAGCCCGCGCTGAAGTACGGCGTGCGCTCGCTCGCCTACCTCGCGATCGACTATCTCAATCGCCGTTAGTCACGGCCGCCATGGCGGGTCGTCTGCCTTCAGGGCGAACGGCGTCATGTCGATCGCCTGGCCGCCGAGCATGACCTTCCTCTCGCCCAGCGCCATCTGGGAGAGCACATCGCCGATGCCGCCCGAATGCTTGAAACCGTGCCCCGAGCAGGGTGAGGCAACGATGATGTTCGGGCTGCCCGGCAGTCGGTCGAGGATGAAGCGCGCGCCGTTGACCTCGGTATAGAGGCAGACCTTCGCCTTGACGCAGCGCTCGGACAGGCCGGGCAGGAACGGCCGGAAGATCTCGACCATCGCCTTGATCTCGCGCGGCGACACCTTGCGATCGACCTTGTCGGGATCGACGACGTCGTGGCCCTCGGTGGCGATCTTCACGCCTTCCTCGAACGAGCCGATCGCAGGAAAGCCGTAGAACGCCGCAGCCTTCGACGGCTGCCAGATGAAGACGGGGCAATGCTCCGGCGCGAGGCGCGCGTGCTCGGCGGGGCTCTTCGCCTGGAACCAGTAGAGCACCTGCCGGGTGACGCCGAACTGCCGCGAGAGCGCGGGGTCGAGAAAGCCCGGCAGCCACGGTCCGGCAGCCACGATGAGTTTGGCCGCCCGATACGTGCCCAGCGCTGTGTCGACCACGACGCCGTTCTTCTCCTGCCGGAATGAGCGGACCTTTTCGCCCAAGTTGATCTCGGCGCCGCGGGCACGGGCGCGGGAGAGCTGCGCGGCGATGCAGTTCTCCGGGCGCACGAAGCCACCCAGCCGGTCGTAATAGGCCTGGTCGTCGGCGGCGACAGAGAAGGCCGGAAAGCGGCGCACGATCTCGCCGCCGTCGATCACCTCGTGTACGAGCTTCCAGGCCTTGGCCGATTGCACGGTCGCCTCGAGGAACTTCGCGACGCCATGCGTCGGCGCCACCTCGCCCGCCCCCGCAATCACCACGATGCCGTTCTGCTGCAGCAGCGGCCGGCCAGTCTCCTCCTCCAGGCTGCGCCAGATCTGGTGCGAGCGCTGAGCAAAGGGCGTGTAGTGCGGGCCCTCGCCGCAGGCGAGGCGGGTGATGCGGGTATCGCCATGCGTCGAGCCCTGCTCGTGCGGCGGCGTGAACTGGTCGAGCCCCAGCACCGAGGCGCCGCGCAGCGCGAGCTGGTAGGTCGCCGCGGCGCCCATCGCGCCCAGGCCGAGCACGATCACGTCGTAGATCTTCGCCATGAACGGCTAGGCCGCCGCCAAATGACGCTCGCCCCATTTGCGAATGGAGGCGATCACGGGAACGAAACTCTTGCCGGCGGGCGTCAAACGGTACTCCACTTTGGGCGGCACGGTGCCGAAGTCCTTGCGCTGGATCAAGCCGAAGTCGGCGAGCTGCTTCAGCTCGCGGCTGAGTACACGGGGCGCGATCTGCGCCGAGCCCGCCGCACCGCGCAGCAGGCCGGTGCGAATCTCGCCGTAGCGGCGCGGGCCCTCCTTGAGGTCCCACAGGATGCGGATCTTGTACTTGCCGCTCACCATGCGCTGGAAAGCCAGCACCGGGCATCCCTTGCTATCATTTTTGTCCATACTTGCGCTCCTGCGCCTGTCGTCCTCAGATCATTGCCATCAAGGAGGACCGTCATGAAGCAGTTTCTCATCAGGTACCGCCATACCGAGGGCACGACCGAGGACTGGCACCGCGAGATCGGCCGGTTCATCTCGGCGATCGACGCCGACCCGGCGCTCAAGGGCAAGATCGGCTATCGCTGCATGAAGGCGCGCAACGGCGCGGACTATTTTCACATCGCCACCGTCCACGAGGACTCCGGCCAGAAGACCCTGCAAGAACGTGACTTCTTCAAGCACTACACCGCGCAAACGCGCCGCATTTCCGGCGGCACGGTCGAGGTGACGCCGCTCGAAACGGTCGCACAGACGGCGGATTGAGCCCATCGCGCCGGAATGCGACAGTGCCCCGGGGTCACGGGGCTCGAGGGAATGCAGAAGGTCGCCACGACAGGCAATGCCACGATCATCGTCTATGACGGCACGCCGTTGCTGGCGACCGATCCCTGGATCGGCGACGAGGAACCGGCCTATTTCGGCAGCTGGGTACTCAGCCATTGCATCCCGCAGAACCTGAAGGACGATATCGCGGCCTGTCCGTACATCTGGTTCAGCCACGGCCATCCCGACCACCTGAACCCGACCAGCATCGAACGCTTCAAGGGCAAGAAGATCCTGCTGGCCGATCATGTCGGCAGCCGCATCCACCGCGACATCGCGCCCAACGGCTTCGACGTCACCATCCTGCCCGACCGCAAGTGGGTGACGCTGAGCGACAACGTCAAGGTCCACTGCATCACCACGCGCATCCAGGATTCGATCCTGCTGGTCGACGTGGCGGGCAAGCTGTTCATCAACCTCAACGATGCCGGGACGCGCGACTGCTCGCGCTACATCCGCAGCATCACGAAGCACTACAAGGATTCCTACGTGCTGGCGCTGTCGGGCTACGGCGACGCCGACATGATCAACATCTACGACGAGTCCGGGCAGTTCGTGCTGCCGCGCGCGGCGAAGCGGCCGTCGGTCGGCGCCCAGCTCAACAATCTCTGCAAGGCGACCGGCGCGCGGGCGTTCATCCCCTCCTCCTCGTTCCACCAGTACCAGCGCGAGGATTCGATCTGGGCGCAGACCTACACCACGCCGTTCGACGCCTTCCAGCAAGGCCTGTCGCCGGACGTCGAGTTCATTCCGCCCTTCTCTTCCGTCGATTGCCGCACCGGCACCATCGAGACCCAGGCGCACGAGGAGCTGGTGGTGACGCCGCGCCCGTCGACCGACTACGGCGACAACTGGTCGGACCAGCTCGAGCCCAAGGACGTCGCCGCGATCGAGGCCTACTTCAAGCGCAAGGAGCCGGTGCGCAAGCATTTCGGCTTCGTGACCTTCAAAGTCGGCGGCAAGGAGCACACGATCCGGATGGAGGGCCGCAAGGATCGCGGCGTCACTTTCGCGGTACCACGCGGCAGTTTGATGACGTCGGTCGACTACCGAATCTTCGACGACCTGCTGATCGGCAACTTCATGAAGACGACGTTGCACGGCCTCGACCAGCTCAACGCGTCGCCGGCGGAGTTCAATTATTCGGTCGCCAAATATGGAGACAACGGCCAGGCCGAGACCGAGTCCGAAATCGCAACCTACCTTGCCGAATATCGCCGCCGCGCCGGCATCGACTACATGCTGAGCGCACTCGAGGATCAGTCGCGCAACTTCCTCACGCGCTTCGCCAAGCAGGACACGCCGCTCTACAGGATGATGAAGCAACTTTACGTGTCGCTGCGCTGAGCGTGCGGCATGACACGTCGATGAATTTTCTGCGCCGCGCTTGAACCGCGCGGCATCGGCTCGATCTACGCGGAGACGACGATGTCTCGCGTAAGGAGGGTTCGATGCTGCATCTCCCGCCACTCTCGACGATCGCGTTCGCCGTGATAGCGCTGGCAGTTGCAGCGCCGCCGGCGTTCTCGGAAGACCTTGCCGCAAAGAAGCGGTGCACCGAACTGATCGGCTTCTACGATCGGTGGGGCACCACCAAAACCCCGGATCACAGCGACGGCGCGCGCAACCACAACCGGATCAGCGCCGAGTTCGATTGTGCACGTGGCGACTACGCGGCCGGGATCGCGACAATGGAAGCGCAGATACACAACAGGCTGAGGATGGACGTCCCGGTCGATGTCGGCGAATCGCCGATGTTCTTCCCGGACGAGAACCAGGCCCAGACCCAGGCTCTCCGGGCACGTTGAAGCTGATTTCGGCGGCTGGCTGCCGCGACGGCAGCTGGCTGTGGTCCCAGTCAGCCGCGAACCCGTCTCTGGGTCGCAATTCCCGCGAACAGGGAAAAATACAGGGAAAGGTCGGGGGTTTGGGCGCGCTTAAAGCTCTGGAAGCCCACACACACACTGGTTCAAAGCGGGGTGACCGCTAGTTCGATCGCCAAAGAACAGGGAATTCGCGGCCGGTGTAACAGCGAATTTTGCCACAAGAACAGGCAAAGGCTCGTGGGCGAAGGGTGAGCGGCGTCACCGCTCGTCCGGGTCATCCGACAATCGGCCTGCCTGGAGTTCAGACGGTGATACCCTACGCGCTTCCAACTCCGCCCTATACCTGGCCACCAATTCCGGGCTGATATCTTCCTTACACATCGTCTCATAGTCTGCCTTCGCGATCGGGGACCACAGCTCGGGCCCCACATATTCCAGCCACGCCTTGTACCGGGCGCTGAATTCCTGGCTGTTCGTGTGTCGCTTGAGCGCTTCAACGGTCAATGCGCCATAATCAGGCGTCTGTCGGTCGCTCCTCTTTTGGCCGTCGCGCACCACTTTCGGCCTTCCAGGGGCCGCGCCGTTGGGGCTGTCTGGCGTGTTTGGCATGCGCTCGCTCCTTGT
>DASXQC010000637.1:0-3282 GCA_036493235.1 Reyranella sp. | reverse complement strand
CGATGTCGATCCAGAGATCGGTGGTCTTGGAGACCTTGTCCCGGTCGTCATGCTTCATCAGGTGGATGGCTTTCTTCCCCACCACCCCCAGCACCGGGCCGCCCTTGGCATCGATCAGGACGCGCTGGCCCACCAGCACCTGGCTGTCCCATCCGCCGATAGGCGCGAAGTGGATGAAGCCGTCTTCGTCGATGTGCACGACCATCAGGCCGATTTCGTCGACGTGGCCGGCGAGCATGATGCGGGGGCTCCCGCCCTTGTTGAGGGTCGCGATCGAATTGCCGAGAGCATCGCCTTCTACGGCGGCAAACGACTTGGCCTCATCGCGCCAGAGGCGGGCAGGTACCTGCTCATAACCCGAGGGCCCCGGCGCATCGAGCAGCTTCTTCAGAAAGGCGAGCGACCGCTCGTCCATAAGATCAGGTCCTGTCAGCAGTTCAAGGGAGGGCAACGTTACGCCGCCGCCGGGGCTACGGCAAGCGAAGGGCGCCGAGTCCGGCAATCACTGACTTATGAGATGAGACGACGGGTCTGCTGAGGGCGAGACGATGTCAGTCGCGTCGCCCCCCGAGTGCGGTGAAGGCGGCCCAAACGGTTGCGCCATATACCAGGTGCGCGGCGACGGCATAGGCGTGGGTCTTGAGCGGATACCGGGCGGGTTTGCCAGCCAGCCTGAAGGCGGGTAGCAGCCCATTGTCGCTGGCCTCCCACACCACTGTCCCGAAGGCCAGCCCACCCGGCAGAGTCGCCGCGCGTCGTGTGCTTCCGGCTAGCAGGCCGTACGCCGCGCCCCAAGCGCCCCCGAAAGCATAATGGACGATGTGCGCCGCCCTTTTCTTCTTGTCGGCCGAGAGTTTGCGGTGCTGCATCAGGTCCTCGACGGCGCGTCGCGCGACCGTTTGGGTAGCGGTTTCCTCTCGCTGCTCCGGCTCGGGTGGCCGGAATGCGCCCTTCACCGGTTCGGGTTTGATCCGCTCCGTCGCGCTGAAGAACAGGTTTTGCACGAAACTGCCGGCAATGCCTGCCAGCATGCCGCGCGTGACCGCGCCGATTGGAGTTTGCCGGGCCATATCGCCTCCGGGAAAGTGGCCTCGACCGTTCATACACCGGATCGGCATCGCTGCGCCGGGGCGGAACGCCATGGCCCGGCGCGAGTATCGAGTATGTTGAATCTCATGCCCGCGACCCACGTGAAGACCTCTCCCCGGGCTGCCCGTCTGCGCGGCCCCGCGACCCTGGTGCCGCGACGGCCACTCGGACGAACCGGCGCCATGATTTCGGTTCTGGGTATCGGCGGCTATCATCTCGGCCTCGCCGCCAGCCAGCGTGAGGCGACCCGCATCGTCCACGAGGCCATGGACGCCGGCGTCAACTTCATGGATAACGCCTGGGACTATCACGATGGTGCCAGCGAAGAGCGGATGGGGAAAGCGCTGGCGGGCCGGCGCGGCGACGTCTTTCTGATGACCAAGGTCTGCACCCATGGCCGCGATGCGAAGGTGGCGATGCGGCAGCTCGAACAGTCGCTGCGCCGGCTGAAGACCGACCATCTCGATCTGTGGCAGGTGCATGAGTGCGTCTACGACAACGATCCGGAGCGGCACTTCGCCAGGGGCGGCGTGATCGAGGCACTCGACCGCGCCAGGCATGAGGGGAAGGTGCGGTTCACCGGTTTCACCGGTCACAAGAACCCCGAGATCCATCTTCGGATGCTCTCGTACGACTATCCCTTCGATACCTGCCAGATGCCGCTCAACTGCTTCGACGCGAGTTTTCGCAGTTTCGAGCAGCGAGTGCTTCCGGAGCTGGCCCGGCGCGGCATCGCCGCGTTAGGCATGAAGAGCCTCGGGGGACAAGCGGAAATGGTGAAGCACAGGGCGGTGAAGCCCGATGAGGCGCTGCGCTACGCGATGAGTCTTCCGGTCGCCACCACCATCAGCGGGATGGATTCGATGCGGATTCTGCGACAGAATCTTCGCGTGGCGCGGGGCTTCCAGCCCATGTCGCCGGCGGCGATGGCCGCGCTGCGGGCGCGCTGTGCGCCGCTCGCGGCCGACGGGCGCTTCGAGCTCTACAAGACCACGGCCCTTCACGAAGGCGTCGAGGGGCGCAAGCAGCACGGGTTCCCCGAGGACGCCTAGCGCAGCTGCCCGTCTGCTTACTTCGCCGCTCCCGCCTTCTCGAAGATCTTCGCGTAACCGTGCTGCTTCCGGGCCCGCCAGGCGCCGCGGTGGTAGGCGTAGCCGGCAACCAGCGGCAGCGTGACGGTCGCTTCGCCGAAGACCATCTGCTCATCGTCCATCTTCACCTTGCCCCAGGAATTCGCCTCGCGGAGCGTCGAGCCCGAGAGCGCGCCATCGCGCTCGTCGGCGACGGTGAGCTGCACCGCGTAACGATGCATCTCGGCATCGTGGCCGAGCACCTCGGCGGCGACGACGACGTCCTGCGCAAAGTTTTTCGGCACCCCGCCGCCGACCATGAAGAGGCCGGTGCGGCCCGCCTTCAGCTTCAGCTCGGTCAACTCGCGGAAGTCGGCGGCCGAGTCGAGGGCGATGTAGCCGTCGGGATTCTTGGTCTGGTGGAACACCAGGCCGAAACCCGCCGAGCAATCGGAAAAGGCCGGCACAAAAATCGGCACGTTCGCCTTGTACGCAGCCAGGACGATCGACCGGGTGTTGGGATGATGCTTGGCGAGGTACGCGCCCATTTCGCGGATGAACTCGCGCGAGCTGACGGCACGCGGCCCGCCGTGGGCAAGCATCTCATCGGCGATCTGGCCGATGGTGTCGTCGCAGACGCGGAGGTTGTCCTCATCGATGTAGGTGTCGTAGATCCGGTCGATGGCATTGCGCCGCAGCAGGTCGTCGTCGGCGCGGATGTCGCCCTTGTAGTGGCGGAAGCCGAGGCCCTCGAAGAAATCCTGGTCGACGATGTTGGCGCCGGTGGAGACGATCGCGTCCACCATCCGGTTTTCGACCATATCGATATAGACCTCGCGCAGGCCGGCGGAGCAGAGCGAGCCCGCCATGCAGGCGATCACCGAGCATTCCTTGTCGGCGAGCATGGCGTCGAAGATCCGCGCGGCGCGGCCCAGGTTACGGGCCTGAAAGGCCATGTCGGCCATGGCGTCGACCAGGGGGCGCACGTCGTGCGCCTTGATGTCGATGCCGACGACCAGGTCCTTCAATAAGTCTTTCTTGGTGGGTTCGGTCATGGCTGCCTCCGGAAAAATGACCACAAATAAAGCAGCCACCTCAGCCCGGGCTACGGTCTCCTATGTGG
>DASXQC010000636.1:0-3274 GCA_036493235.1 Reyranella sp. | reverse complement strand
CAACGTGACCGAGCACAAAGCAAGCGACTCCAAAACCGGCGAGCCCGAACGCATCGCCAAGCGCCTCGCGCGGGCGGGCCTATGCTCGCGCCGCGATGCCGAGCGCTGGATCGCCGCCGGACGCGTGAAGGTCGACGGCGTGGTACTGGAGACGCCGGCCTTCGTCGTCACCGACGCCAATCACATCGAGGTCGACGGCAAGCCCTTACCGGAGGCCGAGCGGGCGCGGCTGTGGCGCTACCACAAGTCGCCGGAGGAGATGGTCACCGCGCGCGATCCGCAGGGCCGCCGCACGATCTTCGACTCCCTGCCCAAGACGATGCCGCGCGTCGTCACGGTCGGCCGCCTCGACTACTTTTCCGAGGGCCTGCTGCTGCTGACCAACGACGGCGGCCTCGCGCGCAGACTCGAGCTGCCGGCCAACGCCTGGACGCGGCGCTATCGTGCTCGCGTGCACGGCGAGGTCGATCCCGAGCGGCTGGCGGCGCTCGCCAGAGGCATCACCATCGAGGGCGTGCGCTACGGTGCGATCGAGGCGCGGCTCGACCGTCAGCAGCGCACCAATGCCTGGATCGACATCGCGCTGACCGAAGGCAAGAACCGCGAGGTGCGCCGTGTGCTGGCCCATCTCGACCTGCCGGTGGTGCGCCTGATCCGCGTCGCCTTCGGCCCGCTCTATCTCGGCGAGATGGAGCGTGGCCAGGTCGAGGAGGTACCGGCGCAGGCACTGGCCAGCCTGTTCGGCGTAAAGACCCCGCGCAAGGAAGGCTGGGCCAAACCCACCGCCAAACCGAACGCCCGCCCGAACACGCGGCCGCGGCGGCGCGGATGATCAAGGTCATCGGCGGCAAGCACCGCGCCCGGTCGATCGACACGCCCGAAGGCATGACGACGCGCCCGACCTCCAACCGCGCGCGCGAATCGCTGTTCAACGTCCTGATGCACGCCAACTGGCGCGAAGACGGGACCTCGCCGCTGGTCGACGCGCGTGTGCTCGATGCTTTCGCAGGGTCCGGCGCGCTCGGCATCGAGGCGCTGTCGCGCGGCGCGGCGCACGCGACCTTCCTCGACAACGACGCGACGGCGATCCGCCTGATCGGCGAGAACCTGCGCAAGATGGGCGAAGCCGCCAACGCCAAGGTGGTCCGCGGTGACGCCACCCGCCCGCCGCCGTCGCGCGAGGGCTGCGATCTCGTGTTCCTCGATCCGCCTTATCGCTCGGGCCTGGCCGCGCCTGCCCTGACGGCGCTTGCCGAAGCGGGCTGGCTGAAGCCCGGTGCGGTCGCCACGGTCGAGCTCGCCAACACCGAGGACCTCATCATGCCGGCGAGCTTCGAAGCGATCGACGAGAGACGCTATGGGGCGGCGAAGATCATGATCCTGCACTACGCCCCATGAAGCTCGCGGCCCCGCTCTACCTGCTGCGTCACGGCGAGACCGCGTGGAATCTCGAGCGCCGCATGCAGGGCAGCAAGGATTCGAGCCTCACCAACCGCGGCCGTGCCCAGGCCGCGGCGATGGGCCGGGCACTTGCCGCCGAGCTTGCGGCCGAGCCAGGGCCAACGCTCTTCCTGCGCAGTCCGCTCGGCCGGACACGGGAAACAGCGGAGATCATCGGCCGCGAACTCGGACTCGATCCGGCCGACTGGCGCGACGATCCACGGCTCGCCGAGCTGCGTTACGGCGCGTGGGAAGGCTCGACCTGGGCCGAGATCGAGGTCGACCATCCCAATGCGATGGCGCGCTGGCGCGCCGATCCCGAGGGCTTCTCTCCGCCCGGCGGCGAGACCCATCTCGACTTGCGCCGCCGCTCGGCCGAGGCGCTGGCCGACATCATCGCCTCGGGTACGCGCACCGTCGTGGTAAGCCATGGCGTCAGCGGCGCCGTGATGCGCGGCCTGCTGCACGGCCTCGATGCGCGGGCGATGTTCGTGCTGGAAAAGCCGCAGGATGCCTTCTTCCGCCTCCTCGACGGCCGCGAGGAGCGCATCCTCGCCGCGCTGAAGACCGCCTGACTTATCCACAGAAAATGACAAAAGAGGGGTGCAAGGAGCTGGGAAGAATCGCCCAAAACCCTTGTGCTATCGGCATCGGAGGCTTCCCACGCGGTTGGGAAACCGTGGGAAATCCGGGAGGCCGCAAGAGACAGTGCGAGCGATGTTTTTGCTGGGAGCGCGCCCAGCAAAAGAGACTCCAAGAAACCGATGATGCTCTAGCTTCTGGTGAGCTGGGCAGTGCGGCCGCAGCCGCCGCTTTCTCTGATGGTCAGCGTGCTGCCCTGCAGCGTGGCCGTCAGCCGCTCCTCGCGCCGGTCGTCGGCCTTCACCGAGGCGACGGCAAGCAGCGAAAAGGTGCCGGGCTTGGCGAGCCCATGGATCTGCCACAGGCCGGGCGTGGGCGGCGGCGGCGCAGTCTTCTTGAGGTTGGGCACCGGGCCCTTGGCGGTGCTGTCGTAAGCGCTGCCGTCGACGATGCCCGATTCGATGGTGACATCGTAGTCGAGCGGCGCGTTGCACGAGCCGCCGTCGCTGCGGCCGCGCCATTGGCCGTCCAATGGTGAAGCGGGCGGACTTGGCGTCTGGGCCAGCACCGGACCGGCCATCGTGAGGGCCAGGCAGAACATCAGCAGCGTCTTCATCGTCTTCCGAACAGCCTTTCGATGTCGGCCAGCTTCAGCTCGACATAGGTCGGACGGCCGTGATTGCACTGGCCAGAGTGCGGCGTCGCTTCCATCTGCCGCAGCAATGCGTTCATCTCCTCGACCGTCAATCTGCGGCCGGCGCGCACCGAGGTGTGGCAGGCGAGCGTGCCGCACACCTCCTCGACCTTCTCCTTGAGCGACAGGTGATCGCCCATCTCGGCTAGCTCGTCGGCGAGGTCGCGCACCAGGCCCTGCACGTCGGCTTCGCCCAGCAGCGCCGGCGTCTCGCGCACGACCACGGCGCCGAGCCCGAACGGCTCCAGCACCAGCCCCATATCGGCCAGCTCGGCCGCGCGCTGGGCCAGCCGTCGTGCGCCGTCCTCGCCGACATCGACGACCTCGGGCAGCAGCAGCGCCTGGCGCTTCACGCCCTCGGCTTCGAGCTGGTTCTTGAGCCGCTCATGCAGCAGCCGCTCGTGCGCGGCGTGCTGGTCGACGATCACCACGCCCTCGTTGGTCTGCGAGACGATGTAGGTCTCGTGCAGCTGCGCGCGCGCCACGCCCAGCGGATAGGCCACGCCATTGCCGTTCACCGGCTCGACGGCTGCTTCGGTGCGGACCGACGGTTCGGCG
>DASXQC010000635.1:0-14164 GCA_036493235.1 Reyranella sp. | reverse complement strand
TTGGTCTCCGGCCCGATGCCGAGCGGGAACAGCACGGTCGCCACGACGAAGAAGGCGAGCACGACCATCACGTCGCCCGGCCGCCGCCAGACCAGCCGCAGGTCGCGCGCCAGCAGAGCGGTAAAGCCGCTCATCCGAGCTCCATCACGCGTGCGCTGGGCACGTCGATCGGCGCATGGGTGGCGGCGATCGCGAGACCGCCGGCGGCGAGGTGCTTGCCGAGCACAGTGCGCAGCGCGGCTTGGGACGGCGCGTCGAGGGCGTTGAGCGGCTCGTCGAGCAGCCAGAGCGGGGCATCGGCCGCAGCCACGCGGGCGAGCGCAGCGCGGCGGCGCTGGCCGGCAGACAGGGTACGGGCGGCGCGGCTGGCCAACGGGGCGAGATCGAAGGCTCCGAGCGCCTCGTCGACATGGGTCGTCGACGTTTCGCGGAGGCGGCAGGCGGTGGCGAGGTTCTCCCGCACACTGAGGTCGCCTTTCAGGCCGTCGAGGTGCCCGAGCCAGGCGATCTGACGGTGCCAGTCGTCGCGGTCGTGGCGGATGTCGGTCCCCTGCCAACGGATGCCGCCCTCGTCGGCGATGACCAGCAGCGCCAGGGCGCGCAGGAGAGTGGTCTTGCCGCTGCCGTTGCGGCCAGTCAGGGCCAGCAGCTCGCCGCGCGCCATGGTGAAGGAAATGTTGCGGACGACCGGGCGGCCGCCGCGGCGGCAGGAAAGGCCGGTGACCTCGAGCTCGGGCATCTGGGAGGGTTCGTAGCACCGCCCGTGTTTTTTCTAAACTGTGCGGGCTCTCGCCGCTGGTTACAGCGGCTGCCGCCCGCCGGCGCCTTCGCTTCGCTGCAGGCCCCCAAAAGAAAAAGGCCGCCCTGTCGGGGGAGAATGACAGGACGGCCGAGCGCCTCCGAAGAGGCTGAACGTGGCTTTGGGGGGACCACGTTCGGGGGAGATACAAACCGAAGATGGAAACGAGGGGTGGCCGTCGCTAGACCCAAATGAGGCAAGAGTGTGATTTTTAAGTCACACAGCCGTAAGCAGGCACCTTCCGAGGCGCCGGTGGGCGGCAGCGCTTGTAATCAGGCGCGAGAGCCCGCGCAGTGCAGAAAGGGTAAGAATTTCAAGAGATTGGGGCGCCACCCGTGTCTTTTCTGCACGGTGCGGGCTCTCGCGCCTCAGAAGGCGCTGCCGCCCGCCGGCGCCCTCGCTTCGCTGCGGCCGCCTACGCGTATGGATCCGCAGCGTCGCGCATCCCATCGCCCATGAACTGGTAGGCCAGGATCACCAGGATCACCGGGACCACCGGCAGCATCAGCCACCAGTTCACGGCCACCACGTTGATATCGGTCGCCTCGTTCAGGAGCACGCCCCAGGAGGTGATCGGCGGCCGCAGGCCCAACCCCAGGAACGACAAAGCCGTCTCGGCCAGGATCATCGACGGGATCGACAGGGTCGCGGAAGCGATCAGGTGACTCATGAAGCCAGGCAGCAGGTGGCGGCCGATGATGCGGCCGGGCTTGGCGCCCATCATCTGGGCCGCCATGGCGTAGTCCTCCTCGCGCAGCGAGAGGAGCTTGGAGCGGACGGCACGGCCCAGGCTCGGCCAGTCGAGCAGGGCGAGGATGAGCGTGATGCCGAAATAGACCAGCAGCGGCGACCAGGTGACCGGCAGCGCCGCCGACAAGGCGAGCCACAGCGGCAGGTGCGGGAAGCTCTTCAGGATCTCGGTGAGCCGCTGGACGATCATGTCGACCCATCCGCCGTAGTAGCCGGCCAGGCCGCCCAAAATCAGGGCGAGCGTGAAGCTCAGGGTGATGCCGATGACGCCGATGGTGAGCGAGATGCGCGCGGCATAGACGATGCGACTGAACATGTCGCGCCCGAGCCGGTCGGTACCGAGCAGGAAGAAGGTGCCGTCCTCGGCCGGGCAGACGAAGTGGAACGAGGCCGGGATGAAGCCCCAGAACTCATAGCTCTCGCCGCGGCAGAAGAAGCGCAGCTGCTGCGGCTTGCCAAGGTCCTCGGTGTAGACGCGCTGCAGCGTGTCCATGTCGCGCGTCATCTTCTGGGCATAGACGAACGGCCCGAGGAAGCTGCCGTCGTGGAACAGGTGCACGGCCTGCGGCGGCGCGAAGATGCTCTTGATGTGCCGCGTCTGCAGGTCGTAGGGCGCAATGAACTCGCTGATGAAGCAGGAGAAGTACATCACCAGCAGGAACGCCGCGGAGATGACGGCCGGCCGGTGGCGGCGGAAGCGCCACCACATCAGCTTCCACTGGCCGGCCATGTAGTACTTTTCCTGCTCGGCCGTCAGCTTCTCGGAAACGTAGGGGTCCCATGGCGCCGCGTTCACGTAGTGCGGCGTGTTGCTGGTCGGGCGCTCGGCGGTCTCGCTCATGTTGTTTCTCCGCCCTCACTTCTCGCTGGTTGCGCCGAAGCGGATGCGCGGATCGAGCGCCGCCAGCAGCAGGTCGGACACCAGCATGCCGAACACCGTCAGAACGGCGACGAACAGCAGGAAGGTGGCCGCGAGATTCACGTCCTGGGTCTTGAGCGCGCTCAGCAGCATCGGGCCGGTGGTCGGCAGCGACAACACGACCGACACGATCACCGAACCCGAGATCACCTCCGGCAGGATGTGCCCGATGTCGGCGACGAACGGGTTGATGGCGTGCCGCAGCGGATACTTGATCAGCAGCTTGAGCGGCGGCAGGCCCTTGGCGCGGCCGGTCACGACGTACTGCTTCTGCAACTCGTCGAGCAGGTTGGCGCGCAGGCGGCGGATCATGCCGGCGGTGCCAGAGGTGCCGATCACGATCACCGGGATGACGAGGTGCTGGGAAACCGACCAGAACTTGCCCCAACTGAAGGGTTTGTCGATGAACTCGGGATCCATCAGGCCGCCGATCGACAGGCCGAAATAGACCTTGCCGACATAAAGCGAGACCAGCGCGAGCAGGAAGCTCGGCACGGCGAGGCCGATGAAGCCGATGAACGAGGCGACGTAGTCGCCGAGCTGGTACTGGTGCGTCGCGGCATAGACGCCGATGACGAACGACACCGTCCAGATGAAGATGATGGTGGCACTCTCCATCACGATGGTGAGCGCCAGCCGCTCGCCAATCAGGTCCTTGACCGGCACGGTGTCCTGGCACGAGAGGCCGAAGTCCCAGCGGAACACGCCGGCGATCCAGCGGAAGTAGCGGATCATCAGGTCCTGATCGAGGCCGTAGAGATGGCGCAGCTCGTCGGCGCGGCGCAGCGCGTCGGGATCGCCGCGCGACAGCAGCTCGTCGATCTGCGAGGTGACGCAGTCACCCGGCGGCAGGTCGATGATCACGTAGACCAGCAGGCTGATGACGAACAGCGTCGGCACCATGATCAGCAGACGGCGGATGACGTAGTTCAGCATGTCAGGCGTCCCGCGCTATGCGCACATAGTGGCCGGTCTCGACCTCGGTCCACAGCACCGGCTTGGAGCCGTCGTCGGTGAAGGGATGCTCCCAGGCCCTGGGATCGGAGGCCTTGCCTTCCATCAGCGCGCGCAGGTCGAGGCGCTGCTCGGGATCGGGCATCGGTACCGCGGATAGCAGGGCCTTGGTGTAGGGATGGATGGGATTGCGGAACAGCTCTCCCGACGGCGCCAGCTCGACCAGGCGGCCGGCGCACATCACTGCGATACGGTCGGCGATGTAGTCAACCACCGCGAGATTGTGGCTGATGAACATCAGGGTAAGGCCGAGCTGCTTCTGCAGGTCCTTGAGCAGGTTCAGGACCTGCGCCTGGATCGACACGTCGAGCGCCGACACCGGCTCGTCGCAGATCACCATGTCGGGCCTGAGCGCCAGCGCGCGGGCGATGCCGATGCGCTGGCGCTGGCCGCCCGAGAAGGAGTGCGGGTAGCGGCTGAGCTGGCGGCGGTCCAACCCGACCATCTCCATCAGCTCGCCCACCATCTCGCGGCGGTAGGCGCCGTCGCCGACCTTATGGATGATCAGCGGCTCGATCAGGATGTCGTAGACCGTCATGCGCGGATTGAGCGAGCCGAACGGGTCCTGGAAGATGAACTGCAGCTTGCGGCGGAAGCTGTTCAGCTCCTCGCCCTCCAGCATCATGACGTCGATCTTGCGGCCCCAGTCGTCGAACACGACACGGCCCGCGCCCTCGTTGGGATCGGCCGACAGGCCGCGCATCAGCATCTTGCTGAGCGTGGTCTTGCCGCAGCCCGATTCGCCCACCAGGCCCAGGCACTCGCCGCGCTCGACGTCGAAGCTCACGTCGTTGACCGCCTTGACGATGCGCGTCGTGCCGCCGCCGATCAGCGATTCCAGCAGGGTGTCGGCCTTGCGGATCTTGAAGGTCTTGGAGAGGTGGCGGACCTTCAGGACCGGCGCCTCGGGATTGAAGCTGTCGGTCGGCGCGACCTCGGGCTTCTGCTGCAGCAGATGACCGGTCGCCGCCTTGATCTCTCGGATCGGCTGCAACCGCTCGCCGGGCTTCATGTCGAAGCGCGGCACCGCATGCAGCAACGCCTTGAGATAGGGATGCTGCGGGTCGTCGAAAATGTCGTGCAGGCTGCCCGATTCGACCACCTTGCCGCGATACATCACCACCACGTCATCGGCGACGTTGGCGACCACGCCGAGATCGTGCGTGATCATCAGCAGCGCCATGCCGAGGTCCTTCTGCAGGTCCTTCATCAGCCGCAGGATCTGCGCCTGGATGGTGACGTCGAGCGCGGTGGTCGGCTCGTCGGCGATCAGCAGCGCCGGCCGGCAGACCAGCGCCATGGCGATCATGGCGCGCTGGCGCAGGCCGCCGGACAGCTCGAACGGATAGGTCCGCAGCGCCCGCTTGGGGTCAGGGAAGCCGACGCGCCGCAGCATGTCGCGGGTCAGCTCGTCGATCTCGGCGCGCGTCATGCGCACGCGGCTGCGCTCGGCCGCCTCGTGCATCTGGTTGCCGAGCGAATGGAAGTCGTCGAGGTGGCTGCCGCCGCCGCCGTGCAGCTGGACCGCCTCGCCGATCTGGTCGCCGACGGTATGGAGCGCCGACAAAGAGGTCATCGGCTCCTGGAAGATGATCGAAATCTCGCCGCCGCGAATTTCGCGCATCTCCTGACCGGTGCGGTCGAGCTTGGCGATGTCGACTGGCGGGTCCTGGTCGCGCGGATCCTTGAAGATGATCGAGCCCTGGGCAATGGTCGCCGTCCGCGGCAGCAGGCCCATGACAGCCTGGCTGCAGACCGACTTGCCGGAGCCGGATTCGCCGACCAGCGCCAGCGTGCCGCCGGGCGGGATCGAGAAGGAAACGTTGTCGACGGCCCGAAGCACTCCTTCGTGGACGCCAAACTCAACGGTCAGGTTGTCGACTCGCAGCAACTCCGTCATGCCGTCTCTTCCTGACCTGCCACCGAAATACCCATCGATCGCAAATTTGCGCGCGTCGCCACGCTGAGCTCAAGATTGTTGGTCTCGGCCGCCTGCGCCGCCCGTTCGACAATATCGTAGAAGCCTTCGAGCGCGGAATCGACCTTCACGGTGCGTGCGCCGGCCGAGCCGACGGCCAATTGCATCCAGCCGCCGGAGCGGTCGCGTTTGGTCGAGAAGTAGCTGAGCTTCAGGCGGTCGAGCCGCTTCCATTCGACTATCGAGCCGGCTGGACCGTCGGCGCAGAGCGTGTCGGGCCCCAGCACGTAGCGCGTGCGCTGGCGCAGCGCGGTGCGCACCAAGAAAGCGCTGAACAGGATAAACCCGGCGCCCAGGAGCAGCGCGACCCAGCGATTGACCTCAACCAGCAGAAGCGGGAGGCCGCACAGCAGGGTGCCCGTCGCGGCACGGATATAGTCGGCCCACAAAGTCTGGCGTGGATAGCGCAGATCGGCAGAACTCAAGCCCGCGCCTCCCGTGACGCGAAAAGACTGTTTGCCGCCGCGATCCCGATGCCGGGCGTGCCCCCAAATCTCTCCCAGAATGAATTTAGGAAATCCCACGCGGTCTCGTCCATCGCAAGATGATGACTGAGCACGCCCAACGGCTCGTCCGAGGCGCGGGCCGCCGCGAGCGCCCGCGCGAACGCGCCCAGCACCGCCTCGTCACCGGCGAAGCGGCGGGTATGCCAATCGATCAGGTCGATATGCGTGTTCACCTGCACCCATTCGGATACGAGGCGTGTTCGAGGGCGGCTGCCGAAGGTCGAGAGACCGCGAAAGCCGATCTCCGGCAAAGCGGGAACGAGACCGGGGGCGATACGGTTCCAAGGTGGCACCAGAACGGGCAGCACCGCCGGCCCGAACAGCCGCTCCAGCGCCAGCCAACCAGTGCCGAGCTCGCCCAACACCATCATGGCGGGGCGCTCGGGGCCAAGTTCGGCCTTCTTTTCGCCGGGCGGGGCGTGATTGGAATGGGCGTAGCCGTGTTGCAACAGATCGATGCCGGGTGCCTGCGCGAGTCGCTCGGCCAGAGCCGGCGTTGCGCCTGCCGGGACGACCGCGAGCGCCAGCGGCACGCCGTGGGTGCGCTGCAGCACCAGCAGGCGGTCGAGCGCCGGCGTGGCGTCGACCGCATCGTCGTCGCGCCACCACAGGGTGGGCGTGCGTCCGGCATCGCGCCAGCGCGCCAGTTCCTCGTCGATCGCGGCCCAGGAGGTCATGCGAGCCTTTGATGCAAGAAGGCGGCCGTCGCCGCCGCACCGTTGAGGTCGCAGGGCGGGAAGCTGCGGATCGACGGGCCCTGCAGGGCGCGATCGACCGCCGCGGCGAGCGTGTCGGGTGCCAGGCTATCGGCCGGCAAGCAGGTGACCAGGCCGCGCTCGGCGAGCCAGGTCGCGCGATCGGTCTGCTCGGTCTCGCGCGCGGTGCCGAACGGGACCAGCACGGCGCGATCGGCGCAGGCGAGGGTTTCGACCACGGTGTTGTAGCCTGCCTGCGAGATCGAGAGGGCTGCGTTGCGCAACAGGGTCGGAAAGTCCGATCGCGCGGCCTCGACCACCATGCCGTTGACGGTGCGCGTCTCGTTCGCGCCGCCCAGCAGACGCCAGGTGCGGCCGGCCAGTGCCGTCTTCGCGCGCGCCGTGGCGGCCGCCTCGATCAACGGCGCGCCAACCGCGCCCCCGCCGACCGAGACGATCACCTCGTCCTTGCCAGCGGCGCTATCGGTGCGCGCGAGATCGGTGACATAGCCGGTATAGGCGGCACGATCGCGGATCGCGTCCCAGCCGGCAAAGCTGCGCTCGAAGCCGATCACCGTCGGATCGCCGTGGATCAGCACGGTGTCGAAGGACCGCAGCAATTCGAGCGTCTCCTGCACACGCTCAGCCGACATGGTCCGTCGCACGATATCGCGCACCGACGAGACGATCAGCGGCCTGGTCAGCGACGGGGGCCGCCGCTCCTGCGCGGCCTGCAGCAGCGGCAGCAGCTCGAAGCGAAGCTGCGTGCGGCCGAACGGGAACTGCTCGGTGATCAGCACGTCGGGCTGCTCGGCGCGAAACAGCTCGAGCAGCGCGCGCGTGCGTTCCGACTTGAACGCCTCGTCGATTGGCGTGCCGTCGAGGCGGCTCAACTCGCGCAGACCTTCGTCGCGGGCCCGCACCGGCGGCAATTGGTGGAAACGCGCACGGCCAAGATCGAGCTTCAATGGCGCGCCGCCCGAGACCAACAGCACGTCGAAGCCGCTAGCGGCGAGCGTGCGCGCCAGCACGGCGGCGCGACGGATATGGCCGATGCCGAGCAGATGTTGGACGTGGAAGAAAACGCGGCTCATGCGAGCGGCACGTTGGGCCGATCGAGCGTGACCGTGCCGTCGGTGTTGGCCGAGAAGAAGTGCAGGCAGCGCCAGTCGAGCTTGAGGGGCTGGCGCCCTGTCATGTCCCAGCCGGTCGCGAGCGCCAGCAATGCGCGGATCGCGGCCTTGTGCGTCACGCCGACCACCGGGTCGCCCGCAGCGATCTCGCGCGTCCACACGGATAGCCGCTCCATGGTCATGCGCGGCGATTCCCCGCCCGGCGGATGGAAGTCGAGACCGAGCCGCTCCGCCGCGGCGAAGGTCTCGCCGCCCTCGGCGCGCAGCTGGGCGACGCTCTTGCCCTCCCAAACCCCGAAGCTCATCTCGCGCAAGCGCGATTCGACCGTGACCGGCGCCGCGGGCTGCACCAGCTCGGCGGTGCGGCGCGCGCGGATCAGTGGGCTGCAGACCCGCTTCCAGCGATCGGCGGGAGCCGGCAAGTGCCATGTCTTCGCCGCCGCTTCGCCGTCGGCGCTGAGCGGGATGTCGGTGGTGCCCTGCAGGCGACCCTCACCGTTCCAGACGGTTGGCGCGTGACGCAAGACGGCGAACGGGACGCTCATCGCAGCAACGCCAGGCCAGCGGCCAGGGCATGAGCGGCGGCGCGCTCGTCGTGATGGGTCGCGACGCGGTTCGTGGCACCCTCGGCCAGACGGGCGCGCTCGTCGGGACGGTCGAGCAGGCGCGCAACCGCCAACGCGAAAGCGGCCGCATCGCCGACCGGCGTCAGGATCCCGGCGACGCCGTCGGCCACCACCGCCGGCACGCCGCCGGTGTGACCGGCGACGACAGGCAAGCCCGCCGCCTGCGCCTCGAGGAAGGCCATGCCATAGGCCTCGTTGATCGCGGGCCAGAGATAGAGGTCGGCTCCGGCATAGATCTTGGGCAGCTCGGCGTGCGGCACGACGCCGGCGAAGCGGACGCGCTCGCCGAACGGCGCCATCAGCCGCTCGACTTCACCGCGCGCCGGGCCATCGCCCACCAGCAGTGCGCGCCACGCCTTGTCGCTGAGCCGGGCGAAGGCCTCGGCGAGCACGCGATACGAGGCGAGCTTGTCGCGCGTACGCATCATGCCGACGCTCAGCAGCAGCGGCGGATCGTTGGTCGGTCGACGCAGGGCCGCGGCGGCACGAAACGGCCGCATGTCGATGAAGGGCGGCAGCCAACGCTGGTGCGCGCCGGGGCGCAACCGGGCCTTCACGCCAGGCACGTCGCGCGGATTGACGCTCAGCACGAGGTCGGCCTCGGCAAGCGCACGTTCGACGGCACGATGGCCGAGCCGGGTCGGGCCCTGCGCGCGACGCGACGCGTGCGAGGCCTCGGAGATCACATAGGGAATGCCGAGCGCGCGGGTCACGACCGGACCCAGCCAGTCGGGCTTGCGGTAGTAGCAATGGTACGTGAACCAGAGGTCGTAGCGCTCCGGATGGCGCGCCGGCAGCGCGCGCCAGCGCTGGATCAGGCGTTGCGCCTGGGCACGAGCCCGGCGCTGCAACGCCAGATGCCGGTCGGGCGCCGGCACGCCCGGCCCGACGCGGCTCGTCGCCGGCATGATCACGCTGTGACCCAGCCGCCTCAGCAGCCGCGACAGCCCGCGCGCCATCTCGCGATCGCCCGAGGCGATCTCGCTGTCCGGCGGCTTGAGCGGCGTGTGCAGCAGCACGCGCATGGTCAGTCTTCGCCCGATCTAATGAGACTACTCCGCGGCACGGGCGGAGAGAGCAGGCTGGCCCAGCGCCGCGGCAATCCAGTCGACGCCGGCGTCGAAGGAGAATCGGGTCCGCACCGTGTGGGCCGCAGCGTCCGCCAGCCGGCGGCGCATCGCGGGATCGCGCGCCAGCAGTTCGAGCGCGACCGCGAGCTCCTCGGGCGCGGCCGGATTCACCAGCACGCCGTTGACGCTGTCCTCGACGAACTCGGTGATGGCGGCCGCGCGCGTCGAGACGATCGGCAGGCCCTGATACGCGGCCTCCATCAGCACATTGGGCAGGCCGTCCTGGTCACCGTCGGACGCCTTCTTGCTCGCCAGCACGAACAGGTCGGCGCGGGAGAGCGCGGCGAACACCTGCTTTTGCGACTGCGCGCCGAGCCAGGTGCAGCGATCGGCAATCTCAAGCCGCGCCGCCTCGGCCTTCAGCGCATCGCCCAGCGCGCCGCCGCCGACATGCTCGAAGCGCCAGTGCAGGCCGCGCGGCAGCTGGGCCAGCGCCTTCAGAAGGTCGTCGTAACCCTTCTTCTCGACCTTGCGGCCGACCGACAGGATCACGACGGGATCGTTGGGATCGCTGCCGTCGCGCATCGGCCGGCCGCCGGCCGGCGGCTGGGGCAGATGGGCGAAGTCGAGGCCGTGATAGACGAGCTGCAGGCGTTCAGGTTGCGGCGCCAGCTCCCGCAAGCGCCGCAGGCCGAGCGCCGTGCACGTCGTGAGCCAGGAACAGTCGGCCAGCTTCTCCGCGATCTCCCATGGCTCGCTGGTCCAGATGTCCTTGGCGTGCGCTGAGATGCTCCAGGGCAGGCCGCGCATGGTGGCGGCGTAGCGCGTCACCGCCGCCGGGGTGTGCAGGAAATGTACATACAGCCGCTCGATCGAGGCGGGCAGCTCGGCCGCCAGCACCAGCGCCTGGCCCCAGCGCCGCACGCGATTGGGTGTCAGGTCACGACGCAGATCGGCGATGAACTTGGCCCGTGCGGCGGCATAGCCCGGCAGGCGGCGGGCCCTCCACCAGCCGCGCAGCACGCGCAGCGGATCGTCCTTCAGGTATTCGGGCAAGTAGACCGCGCGGCCGATCACCCGGTCGTGCACCGGATGGCGCACCTTGTCGGTCGGCTTGCGCAACGACCAGATCTCGAGCGCGATGCCGCGCGCTTCGAGGCCCGCGATCTCCTGGGCAATGAACGTCTCGGACAGGCGTGGCCAGCCCTTGAGCACGACCGCGATACGCGGACCCCCGACCATCGGCATATGGAACCCGATCAGCTCCTGCGGCGCGCTGGCGGGACGGCAGCAGGCGCGTCCGCCGTCGAGTCGTCCGCCTCGACGTCGGCCTCGAGCGCCGCCGGACCGCGATGGGGATGCAACAGCTGCTTGTGCACCAGCCGCATCACGTTGCCCACGCCGTCGAGCAGCCCGGGCACCACGACGTCGCTCGGCACCCCCTGCTGCGGCAACTGGCGCAGCGCCGTCGCCATGATGAAGGGATCGCGCCAGCCCTCGGCGCTCAGCATCTCGAGCAGGCCGAGGTTCCGGGCGGCGCGGGTGCGGATGTACTGCTCCAGCCGCGGCCGGGTGCGCGGCACGATGATCGCCTTCTTGTCGAAGCTCAGTATCTCGCAGAACGTGTTGTAGCCGCCCATCGCCACCACGCCGGCCGCATCCTTCATCAGGGCGCCGAGATTGTTGGTGAAAGTGAGCGTGCGGATGTTGCGGAACTTGGCCGCCCGCTCCTTGAAGTGCTCGCGCGCAGCGGCGGCCATGAACGGGCCAAACACGATCATCGCGCCGTAGGGGATGTGCGGGTCGCTCTCGTAGGCCGACAGCACCCAGTCGACCAGGTCGACGCCGTCGCCGCCGCCGCCCGGGGTCACCAGGATGTAGGATTCGTCGAACTCCTCCATCTCGTGCGGCGCGTCGGTATGCAGTGGCAGGTCGCGATGCAGATAGCCCGTATAGACCATCTTGTGCCGCACCGACGGCGGCACCTCGATACCGGTCAGCGGCTTGTTGATCTGCGGCAGGCCGTAGATCCAGATCTCGTCGTAGATGTCGCGCAGGGCGGGAACGACCTTCTTGCGCTGCCATTCGGCGGCGAGCTTGTCGGGATCGTCCATCACGTCGCGCAGGCCGAGCACCAGTGGCGTGCCGCGCTCCTTCAGCATCCGGAGCGCCGGCAGGACCTCGCCACGCAGGCCGGTCGGCTCCTTGTCGACGATGAACAGGTCGGGCCGGTAGATGTCTGCGGTATCCTTGATGATACGGGTCCGCATCGCGAGCGTGTGCTCGACATTGAGCCGCAGATTGGCCGAATCGTACTCGCCGGTGTCGATCTGCTTGACCACCCCCGGGATGCGCACGAAGTCGATGCCCGAGCGGAACTCGTACGAGCCGATCACCGGCGAGCCGGACAGAATCAGCACGGAGACCGACTTGTCGGCCTCGACAATGGCATTGGCGATGGTCCGGCAGCGGCTCACATGGCCGAGGCCGAACGAGTCGTGGCTGTAGATCAGCACACGCTTTGACCGGCTGGTGTCAGGCATCGGGGCCTCTCCCTGGCCGTTGAGGCACTTGCCCCGGCCTTCGTATCGGCCGGACTATGCCATAGACTACAGACTGAGCGAACCCCTGGGTTGGCCCAAAAAATTGAATGTAATCAAAGGCCTGATCAAATATATAGCTAGTTTGGGACCGGAGCGGACCCGGGGTGATGCAAAGAAACCTGTTCTCTTACATCTGGCGATACAGCAGGCCCGAGCAGCTCGTGATCCTGATGCTCGTCGTGTTCGCACAGGTTTTCTACTTCCTGTCACTCAGTGTGCCGAAGTCGATCGTCAACAACGGCATCACCGGCAACGCCTTCAAGCACCACCACACGATCCCGTTCCTGGTGTGGGAGCTCGACCTATCGGCGATCTTCCCCGGCAAGGTCATCCGCATCCTCGACGGCTTCCAGGTCGACCAGCTCGACTACCTGGTGATCATGAGCTTCGTCTTCCTGGCCGCCGTGGTCGTGAACGGCCAGTTCAAGAAGAGCATCAACACCCAGAAGGGCCGCATGGGCGAGCGCATGTTGCGCCGCCTGCGCTACGAGCTGTACGACCGCATCCTGCGCTTTCCGGCGGCCCACTTCCGCAAGGTCAAGCAGGCCGAGCTCGCCACCATGATCAAGGACGAGGTCGAGCCGCTCGGCGGCTTCATCGGCGATGCCTATGTCCAGCCGATGTTCCTCGGTGGCCAGGCGCTGACCGCGATCATCTTCATCATGATGCAGAACTTCCTGCTCAGCATCATCGTGGTGGTGCTGCTCGGCGTGCAGATGGTGATCATCCCGCGGCTGCGCAAACCGGTGCTGGTGCTGGGCCGCCAGCGGCAGATGACGGCCCGCCTGCTGGCCGGCCGCATCGCCGAGACCGCCGACGGCTACCAGGAGATCCACATCCACGGCGCAGCCAACTGGGAGCGTGCCGACATCTCCGAGCGGCTCGGCCACATCTTCAGGATCCGCTTCGACCTCTATAACAAGAAGTTCATCGCCAAGTTCTGGAACAACATCCTGTCGCAGGCGACGCCGTTCGCGATCTACCTGGTGGGCGGCTATTTCGCGATCACCGGCCACATGGACGTCGGCGCCGTGGTCGGCGTGCTGCTCGCCTACAAGGACCTGCCGGGGCCGATCAAGGAGCTGATCGACTGGGACCAGCAGCGCCAGGACGTCCAGATCAAGTACGAGCAGGTGATCGACCAGTTCCAGCCGGAAGGCATGATGGAGGAGGAGCTGCAAGCCGTGCCGGACGGCCCGATCCCGCCGCTCGGCCACGAGATGGTGCTGTCGGGCGTCACCGTCTCCGAGGACGGCCGGTTGAAACAGCTCGACGCCGTGAGCCTGACGCTCGAGACCGACGCCAAGATCGCCGTGATCGGTGGGGCGGGCTCGGGCAAGGACGTGCTGGGCCACGTGCTGGCGCGGCTGCTGCCGATCAACAGCGGCTCCATCAGGATCGACGGCGAGGACTTCACCCGGCTGCCCGAATATGTGCTGGGCGCGCGCACCGCCTATGTCGGCCAGGAGACTTATCTGTTCCCGATATCGGTGCGCGATAACTTGCTGTTCGGCCTCAAGCATCGGCCGATCGCGCCGGCCAAGTACGACGACGCCACACGCTCCCTGCGCGAGAGCTTCTGGAAGGAGTCGGAGCGGGCGGGCAATCCGGCATTCGATCCCACCGCCGACTGGATCGACTACGAGCTGGCCGGCGCCACTGGGCCGGCCGACCTGCTGCCCTGCATCGTCAAGGTGCTGAAGCAGGTCGAGTTCGACGAGGACATCTATTCGCTGGGCCTGCGCGGCGCGATCGATGCCGAGAAGCGGCCCGACCTCGCCGAGAAGATCCTGAAGATGCGCCATGTGCTGCACGGCCGCCTGCAGGAGCCGGACTACGCCTCGCTGGTCGAGCCGTTCAACGTCGACCGCTACAACCGCAACCTGTCGGTCGCCGAGAACCTGCTGTTCGGCACGCCGGTCGGCAAGGACTTCGACGGCGACAATCTGGCGGCCGATCCCTACATGCAAACGGTGCTGCACCAGCTCGGGCTCGACCAGGACTTGCTGCGCATGGGCCTCAGCATCGCCGAGACCATGGTCGAGCTGTTCTCCGGCCTGTCGCCCGACAA
>DASXQC010000634.1:0-13396 GCA_036493235.1 Reyranella sp. | reverse complement strand
TCCCAATCCGCGCGGCCACGCCCTGCTCGACGGCGAAGCCTGGCAGGCACGCCTCTCTGCACTCGGGTTCGGCGACATCGAGATCCGGCCGGGCGGCGACGCACACGCCGTCATCCTCGCCCGTGCACCGGCAGCGCTGCGGCTCTGGCGGCCGGCCGCCACGTCGCCTGCGGCCCTGGTCGACGAGCTGATCGCCCAAGCTGACGACCTGACGCCGCTCGGCATCGTCCACGGCACGGCGCTCGCCGATGCAGCCGTGGCCGGCGCGGTGCGCTCGCTCTCCCTCACCCATCCGGCGCTGATCGCACGCAGCGTCGAGCTGATGGACGAAAGCCCACGTACTCTCGTGGCGCTCGACGCCGTGCTCGGCCTGCCCGGCGACGAGGATCAGGTGCGCCTGATCGATGGCGCCCCGAGCGTGCCGCGCCTCGCCCGACTCACTCTGACGACTTCTGAAGCCCCGATCTCGCCCGACACTCTTTATATAGTCGCGGGCGGCGGCGGCCGGCTCGGCCAGGCGATGGCGCGGTTCCTGATCGACCGCGGTGCCCGGCATCTCCTTCTCGTCGGGCGCTCGACGATCCCATCCTTCTCCCATCGCGGCGTGACTGCGCGCAGCCTCGCCCTCGATCTCACCACGGCCGATGCCGGCGCGCGGCTGCGAGCCACGATCGACCGGCCGCTCGGCGGCCTGATCCATGCCGCAGGCATCGCCGACGGTCCGACCGAAACGGTCCTCGCGACCAAGCTCGCGATCGCGACCGCGCTCGAGCAGGTGGCCGAGGGATCGAACCCCGACTTCCTGCTGTTGTTCTCCTCGGCCGCCGCGGTCTGGGGCGCGCGCGGCCGTGTCGCCTATGCCGCCGCCAACCGCGCCCTCGATCGCTGGGCCGCGCTGGCGCGCGCGCGCGGCGTGCCCGCGACGTCGATTGGCTTCGGCCGCTTCGAAGAGCGCGGCCTGCTCTCCGCTGACGAAGACCGCGCCCTGCAGGGCTCCGGCCTGAAGGCGATGGCGCCCGTCGACGCCTTCGCGGCAGCTCTGCAGGCGGTGAACGAAGGCGTGGCCCATCGCATCGTCGCTGCCGTCGACTGGCCGTTGTTCCGCGCGACCGTCGAGGCCCGCCGCCGGCGTCCCTTCTTCGACCGCGTCGCGCCCGTCGAACCCGTTGCTGTGAAGACCATCACCCGCACGAGCGCGGCAGTATCCACCAAGCTCGACCGCGCCGGCCTCGCGGCCCTGGTGGCCGATCTGCTCGGCCACGCCGACGCCTCACGGCTCGATCCCGACCGAGGTCTGTTCGAGCAGGGGCTCGACTCTCTGCTGGCGGTATCCTTGAGGCGACGGCTGGAAGAAGCGACCGGCGCTACCGTGCCCGCTGCGACCCTGTTCGCGCATCCAACCCTGGCTCTACTGGGCGACTGGCTGGCCGGCCATGAGCGCGTCGTGCCGACGGCCACGGCGGACTCGCGCGACAGCAACGAGCCGATCGCCGTCATCGGCATGGGCTGCCGCTTCGCCGGCGGCGCCGACACGCCGGCAGCGTATCTCGATCGCCTGATGACCGGCGAGGACATGCTGCAGCACGTCCCGTCGACGCGTCCTACCGCGGCGTTGTGGCAGGCCGTGCCGCCGACCGTGCAGACCGCAGGCTTCATCGACGACGTCGAGAAGTTCGATGCCGCCTTCTTCGGCCTCAGCCCGCGCGAGGCCGCACAGCTCGATCCGCAGCAGCGCCTGCTGCTCGAAGTGTCGTGGCACGCCATTGAGGATGCGCGCCTCTCGCCGAAGGCGCTGAACGGCCGGCGCGCTGGCGTGTTCGTCGGCGCCACCGGCAGCGACTATGCCGGGCTGGCCCGCGCCAACGGCGGCCGCGCGCTCGATGCGCACAGCCTGGTCGGCCAGCCAAGCAACGCGCTCGCCGGCCGCCTCGCCTACCAATTCGGCCTGCACGGGCCCGCGCTCACTGTCGACACCGCCTGCTCGTCGTCGCTGGTGGCGCTGCATCTCGCCGTGAACGCGTTGCGCAACGGCGAGGCCGACCTCGCGCTCGCCGGCGGCGTCAACCTCGTGCTGACGCCCGACACATCGCTGATGCTGATGAATGCCGGCCTGCTGGCGCCGGATGGCCGCTGTAAGGTGTTCGACGCTGCAGCCAACGGCTACGTCCGCGGCGAAGGCTGCGGCATCATCGTGCTGAAGCCGCTCAGCGCCGCCCGGCGCGACGGCGACCGCGTGCTCGGTGTGATCCGCGGCAGCGCGGTCAACCACGATGGCCGCAGCAGCAGCTTCACCGCGCCTAACGGCGCCGCCCAGGCCGGCGTGATCCGCGACGCGCTGGCCAATGCCGGCGTCGAGGCCGAGTCGATCGACTGCATCGAGGCGCACGGCACCGGCACCCAGCTCGGCGATCCGATCGAGCTCGATGCGCTCGCCGACGTCTTCGCCGGTCGCCAGCGGCCATTGCTCATCGGATCGGTGAAAGCCGCGATCGGTCACGCCGAGGCCGCTGCCGGAATCGCCGCCGTGATCAAGACGGTGCAGTGCCTGCGGGCCGGCCAGCTGCCGCCGCAGCCGCACTTCCATCATCGCAATCCGCATGCCCGCGACGGCAGCCCGGTACAGGTCGCGACCGGCGGGCCGGTCGAGGCGCGCTTCGCCGGCGTCAGCGCCTTCGGCGCCAGCGGCACCAACGCGCATGTCGTGATCGAGCGCGGCGACCCGCTGCCGGCAAACGAAGCCGCGCCGCTGCTGACGACCTTCAACCGGCAGGTCCACTGGCTCGCCGAACAAGCGGTCGCGTCCGGCGCGCGCCACCCCGTGCTGGGCGAGCCGCGCCGTTCGGCCCGCTCGCGCGAGACGGTGTGGGAGACGCGCCTCGATCCGAACGCAGCCTGGCTGCGCGACCACGTCGTCGACGGCGTGATCCTGATGCCGGCCGCCGGCTTCCTCGACATGGCGCGGCGCGCCGGCGTTGCGAGCCTCTCCGACGTCGAGTTCAGCGCGCCCTTGCTGGTGCCGGCGGAGGGCATTGCCGTCCAGCTGGTCCAGGATCGCGAGACGTTCACGCTCTACTCCGAGGCCAACGACGACTGGCGCGAAATCGCGACCGCCCGCATCGCTTTGATGGCAAGCGCCATCGATCTGCCGGCACGCGTCGACGCACAATCAATCACCCAGACCGAGATCGCATCAGAGCTGACGGCGCGCGGCTTCGCTTTCGGCCCGACTTATCGAACGCTCGGCAGCCTGTCGCGCGACGCTCACCACGCGACCGCGACACTCGCTCAGATGATTGAGCCCGAACCGGCCATCCTCGACACCGCGATCCAGACGCTGACCTGCCTCCTGCCGATCGAAGATGCCTCGATGCTCCCAGCCCGCATCGCGCGCGTCGACTTCGTGCAAGCCGGCGCCGCGCACAGCGCACGGGCACATCTTGTCCAGCGCACGCCGGCGCAGGCGACCGGCGACGCCACACTCCATGACGCCGCTGGCGCACCGATCGTGACGTTGCAGGGCATCGAGCTGCGCGCCGTACCCGCCGAGCCGGGCGCCTGGTTCCACGATGTCCTGTGGCGTCCCGCAACCAGCGAGAGTCGTGCGCTTGCTGGCCGCTGGCATACGATTGCTCGCGGCGCCGTGGGCGCGATCCCGCCTTGCAATGGCGTCATCGATCTGCGTCCGTTGACGGCGCGCGATCCAGCAACTGTCGTGACCGATACCGTTGCACTGGTCCGCGAAGCTCTCGCGCAAACGCCGCCGCCGCGCCTCGTGCTGGTGAGCCGCGGCGCCAGCACTGCGTCGCCCGTCGTCTCACCGGAGCCGGCAGCCGCTGCTGTTCTGATGGGATTACAGCCGGTGATCGCTTCGGAGCATCCGGAGCTTTCCTGCCGGTGGATCGATCTCGATCCCGGCGAGAGCGATCTCCCGGCCGACCTCGACGGCGAGCCCGGCCGTTACGCGATTCGCCAGGGCAAGCTGCTGTCGCCGGACATCGTCAAGGCGCCGTCCCTGCCCGCCGGCAAGATCCAGCTCGTGCCCGGCGCCAAAAGAAGCCTAGACGACCTGCACTTCGTTGCGGCCACCGAAAAGGCGCTGAATCCCGGCGAGGTGCGCGTCGTGGTGTCGGCCGTCGGCCTCAACTTCAAGGACGTGCTCTCGGTCATCGGCCGGACCGACGATTCGCGCCTCGGCCTGGAAGCTGTCGGCACCGTGATCGCCACCGCACCCGACGTCCGCCACGTTGCACCCGGCGATTCAGTCATCGCCTTCGGTTCCGGCGCGCTGGCAAGCGAAGCGACCTTCACGGCCAACCGCGTCGTGCGCCGCCCACCGGGTCTCGACGTCGACACCGCCGCCAGCGTCGCGATCGCCAGCCTGACGGCGTGGTATGGCCTGCATGATCTGGCGGCGATCAAGCCCGGCATGCGGGTACTGGTTCACGCCGGCGCCGGCGGCGTCGGCGGCATGGCCGTTCAGATCGCACGGCTGGCGGGTGCGCGCGTCTTCACGACGGCGAGCCACGGCAAGCAGCGTCTCGCCCTCCTCAACGGCGCTGAAGCCATCGGCGATTCCCGCTCGCTCGATTTCGTCGAAGCGGCCCACCGCTGGTGTCCCGAAGGCTTCGACATCGTGCTGAACGCGCTCGGCCCAGAGATCGCCGACGCCTCGGCACGGCTCCTGCGGCCCGACGGCGTGTTCCTCGAGATCGGCAACGCGCCCAACGGCACCGGCGTCCGGCGCCACTTCACCTACGATCTCGACCAGGCAATCGGCCGCGATTCAAGCTGGTTCATCGATCGTATGGGCACACTCCTCGCCCTGCTGCGCGTCGGCAAGCTCACGCCGCCGCAGCGGACGGTCCTGCCGCTGGCGCTGGCCGAAGAGGCGCTGCGTTCGCTGGGCCAGGGCCGCACCGTCGGCAAGCTGGTCCTGAAATTGCCGACCGCGCCCACGATCCGCGCCGAGGCGAGCTACCTGGTCACCGGCGGAACCGGCGACGTCGGCCGCGCGCTGGCCGGCTGGCTCAAGGATAACGGCGCCGGCCGCGTGATCGTGCTGGGCCGCCACGCACCGAAAGAAGCCGACCCACGTTTCGAGAGCGTGACCGTCGATGTGACGGATCGGGAAGCGCTCGCTCGCTTGATTGACGGACTGCCCGATCTCGAGGGCGTGATCCATGCCGCCGGCATCGTGAGCGACGGCACACTGGCGCAACTCGATCCGGCCGCTGTACCGCGGGTACTGGCACCCAAGATCGACGGCGCACGCCATCTCGACGCGCTGACGCGCGGTCGTGCGCTCGACTTCTTCGTCCTGGTGTCGTCGACCGCCGGCAGCCTAGCCTCGCCCGGACAAGCGGCCTATGCCAGCGCCAATGCCTGGCTCGACGCCCTGGCCGCAGCAAGACGCACCACAGGGCAAGCCGCGACCTCGATCGCCTTCGGCCCCTGGATGGCCGGCATGTATGCCGCGCTGAATGCACCCGCGCGCGCCCGTCTGGAACGCGACGGCTTCCAGCCGATGGCGCCGCGCCGTGCCGTCGCTGCCTTTGCACGAGCTCTCGCTGATGGCGCGGTCCATCGTCTGGTGATGGATCGCACGACCGATGCGCACGGCCAGAAGATCCAGCCCGAAGGCGAGGCGCGGCAGTCCCTCCTCGCGCTGCCGGCGCCGGAACAGCCGGCCTTCCTGCGCGCCGATCTCGAGCAGCGTCTCGTCGCGTTGCTCGGCTTCCCGGCGGGCACGCGCATCGAACCGCATCGCGCCCTGCGCGACCTCGGACTCGATTCCCTGCTTTCGGTCAGCCTGCGCAATGCGCTCGCAGCCGGCTACGGCCTCGATCTGCCGGCGACGCTGGTCTTCGACCATCCGACGCTGGTTGCCCTCGCCGACCACCTTCTCAGCCAGATCGTGCCGCCAGAGGCGCCGACTGAAGAGGCTCTCGATACCCTCGACGCAGAAGCCCTTGCGGCACTGGTCGAACGCGAGCTCGCGGCCGAATGAGCGGGACGCCTCCCAGCGATCCACGCGACGTCCTGCGCCGGGCGCTGGTCGAGATTCGCAGCCTGAAAGAGAAGCTCGCTGCCGCCGAGAAGAAGGCCGTCAGCAGCGAGCCGGTCGCCGTTGTCGGTATCGGATGCCGCTTCGCCGGCGGCATCGATTCACCTGCCGCCTTCTGGCGTACGTTGATGGAAGGCCGCGACGCAGTTGCCGCCCGGCCGGCCACCCGCTGGCGCGCAACGGATTCGCGCGCGCCCATCAACGGTGCGTTCATCGACGACGTCGAGGGCTTCGACGCGCGCTTCTTCGGCATCGCGCCGCGCGAGGCGGCGGCGATGGACCCGCAGCACCGCCTGCTGCTCGAGGTCACCTGGGAGGCGTTCGAGCATGCGGCAATCGATCCGCATGCTCTCGCTGGCAGCCGCACCGGCGTGTTCGTCGGACTGGCGACCAACGACTACGCCCGCCGCGTCCCGGCCGATTCGCTCGACCGCTATTTCGGTGTCGGCAGCAGCCCGGCCGTCGCGTCGGGTCGCATCGCCTATCTGCTCGACCTGCGCGGCCCTTGCCTGACGCTCGACACTGCCTGCTCGTCGTCGCTGGTCGCGGTGCACTACGCCATGCGGGCGCTGCGCGATCGCGACTGCGACACCGCGATCGCCGGCGGCGTCAGCCTGATGCTGGGACCAGAGCTCGGCGACAGCTTCGCCGAGTCCGGCATGCTGGCGGCCGACGGTCGCTGCAAGACGTTCGACGCCCGCGCTGACGGCTACGGCCGCGGCGAAGGCGCCGGCATGGTCGTTCTGCGCCGCCTGTCCGATGCGATGCAGGCTGGCGACCGCGTATTGGCTGTGCTGCGCGGCAGCGCCATCAACCAGGACGGCCGCAGTGCAGGGCTTACTGCGCCCAACGGCCCGGCGCAGACCGCGCTGATCAAGGCCGCGCTCGACTCGGCGGGCCTCGGCCCCGACGACATCGATTACGTCGAGGCGCACGGAACGGGCACGCCGCTCGGCGACCCGATCGAATGGCACGCCCTCGCGGCTGCGTTCGACGGCCGCACCCGCCCGCTGCTCGTCGGCGCGGTCAAGACCAACCTTGGCCACACCGAGGCGGCGTCGGGAATCGCAGGCCTGATCAAGACCGTCCTCGCGCTCGGCGCCGACTGCATCCCGCCCAACCTGCATTTCGGCCACCGCAATCCTGCAATCAGCGTGGTGTCGACGCCGATCGACGTGCCGCGCCAGCCGACCAATGGCGCGCAGCGTGCCGGCGTCAGCGCCTTCGGCTTCTCCGGCACCAATGCGCATGTCGTCGTCGAAGCCCACGCTCCGTCGTCGCCCGTGGCGGCAAGCGGTGACGTGCTCTTCCTCTCGGCTCACGATCCTTCGGCACTCCGCGCGCTCGCCGCGCGGTACGCCGAAGCCTTCACCACCGGCCTCGACTTCGCCGCCGCGTGCCACACCGCCGCGGTTGGACGCGCGCGGCTGGCGTGGTGGATCGCGGTGCGCTCACCGGCCGAGCTGGCCGGCGCCGAGCCATCCAACGCACCGCCGCCGCCGATCGCACCGACCTCGGGCCCGCGGATCGCACTGCCGACCTATCCCTTCCAGCGCGAGCGTTTTCCGCTGCCCGGTGCCCCGGCGCCCGAACGCGTGCTGGCGCCAGACGATCCACTGCTCGCCGATACCGACGGCCTCGCCCATCTCGGCGTGCTGCTGAGCCTGATCGACGAGCCGCCTGACGCGCTCGCCGATGTCACCTTCCCGGTAGCACTTTCTGTCAGCACGCCGCGTCGCGTGCGCACGGTGCGCGATGGCCGGCGGATCACGCTCGAGAGCCGTAGCGAAGCCGATTCCGACTGGACCGTGCATTTCGCGGCGACAATCGCCGACAAATCGCTGGCGTCGCCGATGCCATCACTGCCCGAGGCCTCGCAGGGCGCCGGAAGCCTTTATGAGCGCATCGCCTCCTACGGCTTCCGTTACGGCGACGCGGCGCGGCGGCTGTCCTCGATCGCCTTCTCCGGCGATCTCGTCAGCGGCGTGCTGGTGCCGGATGACGTCCTCTCACCCGGCACCATCGAGGCGATGGCGCAGCTCGCCTACGCATTCCTGTCCGACGACGCGCCGCCGGTGATGCTCGCGGGCGTGCGCCAACTGGCGTGGCGTGCCTCGGGCACACCGGCGCGGGTCTGGCTACGGCGCACCGGCGCGTCAGCCGACGGCGGCCTGTCGGCCGATCTCGGCATGAGCGATGCCAGCGGGCGCGTGCTGATGCAGATCGACGGCGCCACCTTTGCCCCACTGCCCAATCCGGCGCGGCGCTGGAGCCGCGTCGTGGCATGGCGTGAAGTACCCGCCACTACTGCAGCATCGGGCGCGAACCTCTCCGTATGGCGCGCGCCAAAGGGAACCGCATCGGCGCTTTGCTCGGCCCTGCTCGATCACCTGCGAACGCTGCCGGCCGGGGGCCTGCGCATCGTGACGCACGGCGCCCAGGTAACGGGCCGCGAAGCTGCGCCGCCCGAACTCGGGCAAGCGTCGCTGTGGGGCATGGCGCAGGCGATCATCGCCGAGCGGCCGGACCTTCGCTGCCGCCTGATCGATCTCGATCCCGATCTTCCTGCCGAAGCGCAGGAAGCTGCGCTGGCGGACGAGCTCGCGGCCAACGATGAGCCGGCCATCGCCCTGCGCGGCGGGCTCCGGCTTGCGCGCCGCATCGAACCGCCGGCGCATGTCGTGCCAAGACAACACGTTGCCGTTCTCGCAGCGCCCGGCGTGCTGCGATGGCAGGACCGTCCTGCGACAATGCCCGGACCGGGCATGGTGCGCATCGACGTCGTGGCTGCGGGCCTCACCTTCCGCGACCGGCTGCTGTTCAACGGCATCGCCCCGCAGGCCGCCGGCCTGGGCTGCGATTGCGCCGGCCATGTCGCCGCGATTGGCCCCGGTGTCAGCGGCCTCGCCGTCGGCGATCCCGTGATCGCACTTGCCGATTCGCCGATCGCCGACAGCGTAACCGTGCCGGCCGACAGCATCGCGCCGGCGCCGTGCCTCGACCTGTTCGATGCCGCGACGATGCCAGTGCCTTATCTCACGGCGCTCGCGGGCCTGGGCGAGATCGGCGCCGGCGATTGCGTGCTGGTCCATCAGGCGGCGAGCGCCACCGGACAGGCGGCGCTCGCCGTGATCCGCCGCGCCGGCGCCAAGGCGGTCGTTACAGCGAGCGCCAAGCGCCATCCCTGGTTTGCTGGCGTACCCGTGCTCGACAGCCGTAACCTGGCAAGCTGGAAGGGCAGGCTCGCCGGCGTGACCGTCGCCTTCGGCGCCTTCGATGACGCAGCGCTGGCGCAGCTCGCCGGTGTTCGCACCGTCAATCTCAGCAAGCAGGCCGTCGCGCATTTTGATCTCGATCTCGTCCCGTCGGCCGAGAAGCATCGATTGATGTCGCTGCTGCACGAACTGCCGCCGCTGGCGCGCCGCGTCGTGTCGCGCGACGATCTCGGCGCAGCGCTGTCGAGCGATGGACCTGTGGCGGGACGCACCGTCGTGCAGCTCCGCGAGCCGCCGCCTGCCCAAATCGCATCGGGCGCCGCATATATCGTCACAGGTGCCGCAGGCGCCCTTGGTCAGCTCGTCGCGGCTTGGCTGATCCGCCAGGGTGCCATCGTGTGGTCGGTCGATCGCAAGCCAGTCGGCGTGTCGGCGCCGCATGTGTCGACCATCGCCGATGCCGGCGACTCTGCGGCCATGCGAGAGCTGTTCGATCGCATCGATGCATCGGGCGCACCTTTGCGCGGCGTGTTCCACTGCGCGGCGATCGTCGACGACGACCGGCTGGAACAGCAGACGGGCGAGCGGCTGTCGGCTGTGCTGGGAGCGAAAGTCGACGGCGCGCTGGTGCTCGACCGGTTGATGCGAGAGCGGCGGTCGCGGCTCGATCATTTCGTGCTGTTCGCCTCGATCGTCAGCGTGCTGCCGTCGGCACGGCAATCAGGCTATGCGGCCGCCAATGCCGTGCTCGACCAGATCGCGCAGGCACGGCGCCGCGACGGCCTGCCAGGGCTCAGCCTCGATTGGGGGCCGTGGGCCGCCGGCATTGGTCGCTCGATGGGTGTGCGTGCCGCGGAGACCTGGGCGGGCTTCGGCGTGACGCCGATCCTCCCGGCTCTGGGCTTGCGTGCCCTGCCGAGCCTGCTCGCCGCCCCGGAGGCGCAGCGCATCGTGGCCGACATGCGCTGGGAGCGCGAGCGGACGCCCGAGGCCGCCGAGAAGGCGCCTGTTCCGGCGAACGCCGAACCGCCGAGCATCGAGCGGCTGCAGGCGATCCTGGCGCAGCTGCTGGGCATACGCGATCCCGAGACGCTCGATCCCGATGCACCGCTGATGTCGTTCGGGCTCGATTCCCTGATCGCCGTCGAATTCGCGCGCACGCTCAGCCGCGAATATGCACGGCCAGTGCCGCCGGATTTCGCCTACAGCCATCCGACGCTGGCCGATGCCGTCACCGCCCTGTCGACCCGCCGCACAAAGACGGCGCAGCCCGCGGCCATCTCGATCCTCGCGCCACGATGGACGACCCTGGTCCCTGCGCCGGGGCCGCAAACCCGCTGGTCGGTGGTCGGCCAAGGTGCGATCGCCGATGCCTTGCGCGGCGCGCTGACCGATGGCGACGACAATCTCGTCGACTTGAGCGCGCTCGACGGTAGTCGCCGCGACGAATTGTTCACCGGTTTCCTCGAGCGGCTTCGCAGCCGGCAAGGCCGCGCATCACGTGTCGTGTTCGTGACACCATTCAATGGCCCGCTGTCGGGTGCCATCGACGGATTTGCGTCGGGTATCGCCGCCGAACAGCCGGCATGGCGTGTCCGAACCGTGCGACTCGATCCGGATCTCGACGACGCGGCCCCCGCCCTGATGCGCGAGATCGCGAGTGACGATGGCGAATCGCGCGTGCGCCTCGGCCGTCATGACCGTCAGGGGCTGCGGCTGGTTCCAGCGACTGGCGGCACACCGTGGCGGCCCGCGGCCGATGCGACTTATCTCGTGACCGGCGCAAGCGGCGGCATCGGTCAGCTGGTCACCACGCATCTCGCCGCTCTCGGCGCACGTCATCTGGCGTTGGCGAGCCGGCGACCGGTGCGGCCGGCGCTGCTCGACAAGAGCGTCGATGCCACACTTCATTCGACCGACTTCTCGCAACCCGCCGACATCAAGCGCCTGATGGCCGACCTGCGCGCGAGCGGCCGACACCTTGCCGGCATTTTCCATGTCGCCGGTGTCACATCGAACGGCGGCCTCTTCGATTCCGACTGGTCGCGGCTCCGCGCGAGCTTTGCCACCAAGGCCGATGCCGCCGTGTTGCTCGACGAGATGTCGCGCGATTTCATTTTGGACGATTTCGTGCTCTTCTCATCGGCGACGGCGTGGTTCGGTCTGGCGAGGACTTCGGGCTACGCTGCAGCGAACGGCTTTCTCGAGGGACTGATCGAGAAGCGGCGGGCGGAGGGTTTACCAGGGCAATCGATTGCCTGGTGCGCATGGCAGGGCATCGGCATGGCTGCCGATCCGCTGATGTGGCAGGACGGGCGCGTCCCTTCGCTGACGCCGCGCGATGCTTTGCGTGCATTCGACGCGGTGCTTGCGAGTCGTGAGCCGATCACCGCCGTCGTCGAGCAGGGCTGGCAGGCGGGCTCGACGAGCCGGCTGCTCGAGCAACCGAATTTGGCACTTGCCGGAGAGTGAGTCTGAGCGTGCGGGATGCCATTGCCATTGTCGGTCAGGGATGCCGCTTCGCCGGAGGCGCGGTTAACGGCGATGCGTTCTGGCGCCTGCTCGCCGAGTCGCGCGATGCCGTGGCGCCGATCTCGCCGAAGCGCTGGGATCACGCGAAGTGGATCGGTAACGAACCCGGCAAGACCTCGCAGGCTGCAGGCGGCTTCTTCGACGACATCGACCAGTTTGACGGCGCCTTCTTCGGCATCGCACCGCGCGAAGCGGTGCAGATGGATCCGCAGCAGCGGCTGGTGCTCGAGGTCGCGTGGGAGGCGCTGGAGAATGCCGGCATGCCGCCCGACCGGCTGCGCGGCGTTGCCGGCGGAGTCTATCTCGGACTCTACAATGACAACTACGGCCTGATCGCCCGCGGCTCGCCCGATGCCAGCCTGATCGATGGCTGGTCGGCATCGGGGACTCACACGAGCGTGGCGCCAGGACGGATCGCCTTCCAGTTAGGGTTGACTGGGCCTGCAATGGCCATCGACACCGCGTGCTCGTCGTCGCTCACCGCCGTGCATCTCGCCGTACAAGCGCTGCGCGCGGGCGACTGCTCGCTCGCCTTGGCGGGCGGCGTGCATCTCATTCTGTCGCCGCTAGGGCTGGTCGCCAGCAGCAAGCTCGGCGCCGCATCGTCGACCAGCCGCTGCAAGGCCTTCGACGCCGAAGCCGACGGCTTCGTGCACGGCGAGGGCTGCGGCGTGCTGGTGCTGAAACGGCTGGCCGATGCCGAGGCGGCGGGCGACCGCGTGCTGGCGGTGATCCGCGG
Source organism: Reyranella sp. (assembly GCA_036493235.1). Lineage (GTDB taxonomy): Bacteria > Pseudomonadota > Alphaproteobacteria > Reyranellales > Reyranellaceae > Reyranella. Next base: position 846 of record DASXQC010000634.1, on the reverse strand, counting down.
CACCGCCGTGAACCAGGATGGCCGCAGCGCGGGTCTCACCGCGCCCAACGGGCCCGCGCAAGAAGCGGTGATCCGCGCCGCGCTCGCCAACGCCAGCCTCTCTCCGGACGCCGTCGACGCCATCGAAGCGCACGGCACCGGCACCTCCTTGGGTGATCCGATCGAGATGCATGCGCTGGCTGCCGTGTTCGCCGGCCGAACCAAGCCGCTGCGGGTCGGCTCGGTGAAGACCAACATCGGCCACACCGAGGCCGCCGCTGGCGTCGCCGGCCTGATCAAGGCCGTGCTGATGCTGCGTCATCAGACCGTGCCGGCCAGCCTGCACTTCAAGACACTGAACCCGCATATCGACCTCGGCGGCGTGCCGATCGAGATCCCGACCGCATCGATGGCGGCAGAGCTCGGCTGCATCGGCGTCAGCTCGTTCGGCTTCTCCGGCACCAACGCCCACATCGTGCTCGAACGCGCACCGGCCAAAGCCGCGACCGATCCACGGCCCGCGCATCTGCTGGCGCTGTCCGCCCGCGATCCCGCCGCGCTCGAGCAACTGCGCGCGCGCTGGCTCGAAACTCTTGCCGCACCCAACGCCAACCTTGCCGCGCTAGCCCGCAGCGCCGCCGGCCGTGCCCGCCTGCCCCATCGCCTGGCCGTCGTTGCCGCCGATGCCACGGCTGCACGGACGGCGCTCTCGACCGCGACAGCGTTTGCCGCCGGCCGTCCGCGCGTCGCCTTCCTTTGCACCGGGCAGGGCTCGACCTACGCCGGTATGGCCGCCGGGTTGATGGATCTCTCGCCGCTGTTCCGCTCGATCGTGGAGCGCTGCGATGCGGTGATGGGTCTCGACCG
>DASXQC010000633.1:0-6149 GCA_036493235.1 Reyranella sp. | reverse complement strand
GATCGCAGCTCGGGCAAGCTCGTCCGCTTGGGAGCGGGCCGGCCGCCCCGTTCCAAAGCCCCTGCTCGAGGCTAATTCCATGCCGAAAACTGTCAGGGATGTATCCAGACTATTCCGTAAGGGATCTATCGGGTTGCTCAGGCACGGCTCGTACTGTATGACCCCATCGCCCTCGTATGACGAGGGCACTTCCCGCCTTGCCGGACTCCGGCAAGGGGAAGAAAGGCTAAGCGCGCACCCGCCGCCTGCGGATCGCGACGACCGAACCGGCGATCAGCAACGCGATGGCGACGCCGGCCGCCGCGGCGAGTGCCGGATGACGCTGCGCCTCCCGTACGACCCACTTCGGCCAGTAGTGGCGCGCGCCGTCGAAGTCGGGATCGGGGCACGTACTGCCGAAGGTCTTCGCCCAAGGCTGGTACGGCCCGGTCGCCACATAGAGCTTGTAGATGCTCCAGGCGCGCTTCACGTCGCCGACGTCCTTGGCATAGTGGGCCCCCCAGCACAGCGTCGCGGCGTAGGCCTGTGAGGGGTGCGGCAGCAGCGCGGCAGCCTCGAGCGCGCGATCCGCGGCGACGGCGCGATAGTGGAAGCGGACGTCGGGCTTGGGCGCGCTGGCAGCGGCCCGCTCGATCTCCGCCGCATCGACGAACTTGCGCCAGCCATCGTCCGTCTTCTTCTGCTGGCCCCAGGGGCCGCTCTGGCCGACGCCGAAGTCGAAGCTGCCGTCCAGGGCTGCGAAGTCCGGCGGCCCTTCGGTGCCCATCAGCTCCATGCCCTGGGTGCGCGTGAGTGTGGCGACCTTGAACAGCGCCTCGGCGCGCGAGACGTTGCGCCAGCGCCAGGTCGGCTGCGCGGCCTCGACCGCCGCACGGTAGTCGGCCGCCATGGCCCGTTCGTCCGGCGCATCCTTGATCGGCGCCGGGAAGTAGGGCTGGGCCTCCGCCAACCGGCCTTCGCGCATCAGCCGCCGCCCCAGCAGCTCGCGCAGCTTCGCGGTCGGTGTCTGGTCTGTGCCGAACAGCCAACTGTCCTGCGCGTCGGCCACGACGGGCTTGCCATCGGCCGGCAGCCCGTCGACGAAAGTCTTGAGCTCGTCGACCGTCAGCACGCGATCGGCGACGTAGGCGACATCGCCCCAATAGGTCGTGGCCAGCGGGAACAGGAACTGCATCGACTCCTGGAACTTGCCGTCGCTCAGCTTGGCGACCGCGAGCTCTCCCTGAAGCCGCACGCGCGCTGGCTGGTCGAACTGCGCCGTCGTGGCCTTCACCGCTGCCGTCAGGTCGGCGATCGCCGCGGTCCGGTCGCCGCGCCGCAGCCCGAGCTTGGCCCGTACCCAGAGCCCGAGCGCGCGATCGGTGCTGGCCGTCAGCCTTTCGGCCGCCTCGTAGCGGCCGGTCTGGTAGGCCAGCATCGCGAGGCGGTCGACGTCGTCTCCGGCGGTCGGCTGTGGCAGCGCGAGCAGGGCCCCGATCACCGTCGTCGATGCCTCGTCGCGCGATCCGTTGATGGCGTCGTCGAAGTCCGACTGGCCGTCGTTGGCGATACAGTAGGCGACAAGCAGCCGGCGCACCGTCTCATCGCCGATCACCTTGCGCAGCAGCGTCTCGTTGTCGGCCAGGAGCGACGCCACCTCCCGCAGCGACAGCCGCGCCATCGCCGAGCCGCGCGCTGCCTGTTCGGCGTAGAGCCGCACGGCGCGCGCGATCAGCGTGCCGGCATTCGCCCGGTCCTCGTCGGACGGCGTGAAGCCTTCGACCTTCACCAGACCGGACGCCATCAGGTCGAGTCGCGCCTCGTCGCCGAGGCTGGCCACGCCGAGGCCCATCGGATCGGGCGCTCCGGCCAGGGCGCGCTCGCGCGTGGCCTGGAAGGCCGTGCGGGCGGCGGAGAAATTCTCGAGCATCTGATAGGTGCGAGCCTGCATGTAGGCGGCTGCGACCTCGCGCAGGCGGCGCTGGGCGATCGGCAGTCGATCGATCGCCTTGAAATGCGTCAACGCATCGTCGGCCTCTCCGCCATTGAAGGCGACGGCGCCCGCGATGTACTCGAGCACGGCGGCCGGGAGGCCGTCGCCCGCTGCGAGCGCCTGCTCGGCCGTCGCTGCGCGCCGCGCGGCGCGGAGCTTCGTCGAATAGTCCTTTTGCGACAAAGGCCGCTCGACCAGAGTGCGCCAGACACCCGACATGGCTTCGTCTTCCTCGACCTTGAACGGCTCCAGTTTGCGATCGTCATCGTCGTCGTGCTCGACCACCTTGAGCGGGCCTTGCGGCGTCACGAGGCTCCTGAGCTGCGAGAGGAAGCTCAGGCCGGCTGGCGCATCCAGCAAAGTGGCCGAGCGGTCGTCGAGCAGCTGCCAGGGGAAGTCGGGTCCGCAGGCGAGCGCACCGCCGATGCCGGCGGCCGCTACCAGAGCGACGATGGTGATCCTATGAAGCGACATCGAGTTGCCTTTGCGGCTCGGTGCAACGGGCCCAGCCGATGACCCTGCTTTCGTGCGCGCGCAGGCGGCCGCCCGTGCCCTGGAGGGAGAGCGGCGCGCCGGCGATCAGCCGGAAGCCGTTGGCCCCGTCGGCGAGGGTGCAGGTCGGATCGAGACGCACGTGGCGTGGCGCGGTGGCGTCGACGATGCCGTCGTTGGCGAGAGTCACGGTCCAAAGGCCGGGATTGTCGGTCGCGACCAGCGTGGCGTTGAGGGTCGCCGCCGGCAGACGGTCCATGACGACGGCGCGCCAGGTGTCGAGGCTCCAGGCGCGCCGGTCGTTGTCGGTCGGCAGCCGGAACCAGACGATGCCGGTGAGGCTGTCCGGCGCGTCACGCTGGATTGCATGGAGGAAGGCGACGATGGCCTCGGGCGAGGTGCGCAGCGTTTCGCTCGGCGCAGTGCCGGTCAGCAGCGGCCGCTCGCCCTCGACGCTCGCGAGCCGGCCGTCGCGTCGCCACGTGACGCGCACGTCGTAGGCCGGCAGCGCGACGCGGATCGGCCGCGGAATACGACGAGCGAAAGCGTGCACCCAGCGGTCGGCCTGGGCCGGATCGAACAGCCCGTGATGGGGATCGTCGACGGCGTGGACCTGCAACACCAGCTCGTCGACGTTCGGAGCGAGGCGCTCCAGCGCCGGTGAATTCATCCAGGTCGGCAGTGCCGTGATCGAAAGCTTGAGCGTTGCGGGCAGCCGCGCTTTCAGCTCCTCCAGGAAGCCGGCATAGGCGACGAGCTTGGAGGTCGGGCAATCGTAGTCGATCTCGAGGCCGGATACGGCCGGCGTCGCGGCAAGCAACGCGATCCGGTCGAGCAACGGTGGCATGCGGGCATCGTCCAGCCGGCCATCGATCCGGACGACCGCGACGATCGGACGGCCCGTGGATTGCAGCGCCTCCCATGGCACGGCGACCTTGATCCAATGGCCTGTGCTGTCGGCTTCGGCAACGAGCACGTGCCATGTCCGCACTAGATCGGCGGACCGCTGTGCGGCGGCAATCACCTGGGGCGTCCAGACGCGCTGCCAGATGTAGGCGTCGTGAGGAAGAGGGGAACGCGGCGCGCCGGTTGGCAAGGTCGATTGCGACAAACCGACGGCACACAGCAGCAACGCGACGAGCAACCGCATCGGACGCTCACTTTATCAGAGAGCGTCCGCGCGGTCCTTGATTGAAATCAGCTTCGGCGGTCGGGCTGGCCGTCGCCGTTGCGGTCGCGCGAGTTGCCGTTGTGGTTGTTGTTGTTGTTGCCGCCGTTGTTGTTCGGCTGCGGGTTGCTCGCCTGCGGCGGCGGAGTGTGCGGCCGGTCGACATGCTGCGGCGGCTGTTGCGGCTGGGGCTGCGGCGGATGCCGATCGTTGCTGCCGTTCCAGCGATGGTCGTTCGACCGGTCGGTCTGGCGCGCTGGTACCGGCACCGGGGTCGGCACGGGCACATATCGCGTCTGCGTCACGACCTTCGGCGACGGCGTGTAGTAGTAGTTGTTCACGCTCGGCGTCGCGTAGTAGCCCGAGCTATAGCCGCTGTTGCCATAGCCGCTCGAATAGCCGGGTGAGTAGTAGCCGTCGCTGTAGCCGTAGCTCTGGTCGGCCGATTCCACACACCCGGCCGCCGGGATCGCCAGAGCGGCCATGACCAGCCATTTCATGTTGCGCATTTTTCGCCTCCTGAAGGCGCCCCTTCTCGGGTCCTTCCCAATGCAGGGGATACGCAACGGACTAAGGCAGGCGGCGGCGCCACTGTGGCCGAATTGGCGCCGCCCCTCACTTCACCGTGAATGTTACCGCGGCTTACAGGGCGCCTGGCGCCGGACCCTTGCTCGCCTTGGCGTTGAGCTTGGGTGGGTGGGTGACGATCGACTTCAACGCCGGCACGGGCTTCTTGAGCTTGTTGAGGTTGGGCAGCGGCCGGGCGAGGCCGGGGATGGCCTTGAACGCCGTCTCCATGGCGTGGGCGGCGCCCAGCACCTCGCCGTCGCCCCGGAAGCGGCCGACCACCTGCAGGCCGAACGGCATCTTCTTGTGGTCGAGGCCGCACGGCAGCGACACTGCCGGGTTTGAGGTCAGCGTCACGAAGTACTTCGTCGCCATCCAATGGTAGTAGGTACCGAGCTTCTTGCCGTCCATCTCGGAGAGGTAGAGCTGCTTCCACGGGAACGGCGTAAAGCCGACCGTCGGCCCGATCACCAGGTCGTAGTCCTTGTAGATCTCCTGGAAGGCGCGGAAGATTCGTGTCTGCTCGCCGTGTGCCCAGGCGAAGTCGTCGAGCGTCATCTTCGCGCCGAGCTCGTAGTTGGCGATGATGTTCGGTCCCAGCATCTTGCGATTGTTGGTGTAGAGATCCTGATAACGCGACAGGAAGCTCACCGCGCGGATCACGTCGAAGCAGCGGTCGGCGCCGCCGTAGTCGACGTCCACCTTGTCGAAGCGGCGGAACAGATGCTTCATCGACTTGATCTTCTCGCGGAAGGTCTGGCGGATGCCCTTCTCGACCGGCGCGCCGCCGAAATCCTCGGTGTAGGCCACGCGCAGGCTGCCGAGATCGACCGGCCATGGCTCGGCATAGGCCATCGGATCGAGCGGGAAGGAGAGCGGGTCCATGTCGTGCTGGCCGATCTGCGTGGCGTAGAGCAGGCAGACGTCGGCCACACTGCGGCCCATCGGGCCAAGCACGGAGATCGGCGTCCAGCCCATGGCGCGGCGCTCGACCGCGACCATGCCGGGCGAGGGGCGGAAGCCAACGACGCCGCAGAACGCGGCCGGATTGCGCAGCGAGCCGCCGGTGTCCGAGCCGGTGCAGACCGGCAGCATGTCGGTGGCGAGCGCCACTGCCGAGCCGCCCGACGAGCCGCCGGGGTTGAGCGTCGGATTGAACGGATTGCCGGTGGCGCCCCACACCGGGTTGCGGCTGTTCGAGCCGGCGCCGAACTCCGGCACGTTGGTCTTGCCGACCACAACGGCACCGGCGGCGCGCACGCGGCCAACCATGACGTTGTCATGGCCCGGCACGAAGTCGCGATAGAGCGGCGAGCCGTAGGTGGTGAGGAGGTCCTTGGTCTCCTCGAGATCCTTGATGCCGGTCGGCAGGCCGTGCAGCAGCGGCAGGTCCTCCCCGCGGCGTACCGCGGTCTCGGCCGCCTTCGCTTCTTTCCGCGCTCGGTCGACACACATCGCCGTCACGGCATTGACCGCCGGGTTGATTGTCTTGATCTGCTGCAGGCAGGCTTCGAGCAGCTCGACCGGCGAGATTTCCTTGGTGCCGATGCGGCGGCGCATTTCCACTGACGACAGCGCCAGCAGCTCTTGGTTGGGCATCATTTCCTCTCGAGTGCGTAGCGTTAAGGCTTGTGCAGGCGAACGGGCTCGCGCGTGACGGTGCGGCGGCCGCGCTTGTAGGCGGCCAGCACGGGCGCCACGGTGCGCAGCGCGGTGATCGAGTCGGGTGCATCCAGCACCACCAGGTCGGCGGGATTGCCGACGGCGATGCCGTAATCGTCCTTGCGCATCAGGCGGGCGGCCGAGGACGTGGTCATGTCCCACAGCGCCTTCACCTCGTCGTCGTTGCCGCGCTGGGTGACGATGCCGTGCATGTTGACCTGGCGCAGCAGCTGGCCGTCGCCGAACGGCGTGAACGGATTGAGGATGTTGTTGGAGGCGACCGAGCAG